>CAYVLI010000252.1:0-4698 GCA_964452105.1 uncultured Nitrospinota bacterium | reverse complement strand
TGCGCTTCTTCAAGACCAGCGCACCGCTCTATCGGGATACCATGTTCATTGACCGCAATCTGGCGGGCGTGAATTCACTGGAGTTCATGCTTTCGCGTAAAGACGGTAAACCGCTGACATCATTGGAAGACCTGAAAAGGATAGAAGCGTTTAAAGAGATGACGCTTCAGCAAGAGTATGTGTCCGGCACGTACAGTGTTGCGGATATGGTGGAACAAATCCACCGCGCTGAGACCGGCCGCAAGGGGCCTCTGCCGCCGTATAGCCAGGAGGAGCTGAACAACTATTTCGGGCTGATGAATCTGGCCGGGGATAAGGGATTGCTGAGGAGGTTCATCAAGGAAGACTTCACAAAGGCGCGCATCAGCTCTCACGTTCACGCCATCGGGACATCAATAGCAAGACCGCTGATCGGGGCGATCTTAAATGAGGGAAAGAAGATATTTGGCGAAGCCTATTCTCTGGTGCCCACGGGCGGATTTTATCAGGTCGTGCAGGATTCCACCAAACTGGTTTTGAGTCAGGTAAAAAGCTTTTCGCTGTCACTGGCCATGGTTATACTGGCCATCTTCGTGCTGTTCCGCTCTTTTAAGCTGACGCTGGTGGCTCTGATCCCAAACCTGATACCCATCGTGTGGACTGGCGGCCTGATGGGATATTTCGGAATAGGCCTGAGCGCCGGGACGGCCATGATAGCATCCGTGGTCATCGGCCTGGCCGTGGATGACACTATTCATTACCTGGTTTGTTACAGGCGGGAATACTGTGTGGATAGCGTACAAGCGGTAAAGCTGACTACGACCGGTATAGGTCGCGCGCTCAGCGTCACTTCGTTTGTGCTGGTTCTGGGGTTCTGGGTGGGCAGCTTCGGCAGCTTCAAGCCGACCATCTATTTTTCACTCTTGACGGGGATAACCATGCTGGGCGCCTGGGTTTGCGACCTTCTGGTTCTGCCTGCCTGCCTGATTCTGATAGACCCGACCAGGAAAAATGCAACTATCCTCACGGATTCGAAGGCGTAAAAAAGATCGAGCACCGCTACAGGAGAGGGCAGGTTCCGGCGTTTCCTGGCGCGGCTATATTAACTGTGAGTTTTTCAGCGCTCACCTATAATGGATAATGAGGTGCTGGAGGGAGTCAGGGAACCTTTTGTTGAATAGTGTTGTAATGAAGTCGATACGGATTTAAGGAAGCGATCTGAACGAGCCGCATAGGGGCATATATAGATGAACCCGAAATTCAACTTGAAAATCAAGGACCATATCAACATCCCCGAGAAGAAAAAATATTTTAACGAGAAGCATTTCTCCGAAGTTGCTCGCAGGTATGATTTCGTCACCCGGGCCATGTCGCTCGGCCAGGATGCCGCATGGAAAAGATATCTCATGAAAGTCTTGCCCGAGGTTGAAGAGCCTTTCTGCCTGGACCTGGCTTGCGGAACCGGAGACATTACATTTCTGCTCGCCGGGAAATACGCAGGTGGGCATATTGTGGGGTTGGACCTCACGGAACCCATGCTGAAACTGGCCGGGGAGCGAAACAGATGCAGCAACGTCAGTTTCACCAGGCAGGACATGTGCGAGACGGACTTCGATGACGAAAGCTTCGACATAGTCACCGGAGGCTATGCTCTGCGCAATGCCCCGGATATCCATCAGGCCTTTAGAGAGATTCACCGTGTCCTCAAGCCGGGGGGTGCGGCCGCTTTCCTGGATTTCTCAAAATCTTCCAGCAGGCTCCTTCAAAACACTCAATACTGGCTCCTTAAAATCTGGTGTAGCTTCTGGGGTTTGATATTGCATGGAAATCCTGAGATACATGGGTATATTGCGGCCAGCCTGAGGACGTTTCCCAATCGCGCACGGCTGCGGAAACTGCTTGAAATGTACGGATTCGAACTGATTCATTCGAAGCGCTTCTATCTGGGGATCATGGAGCTTTTCGCCATTCGCAAAACTTCCTGAACCGGGCTGATGGTCATTTTCATCAAGTCATGATGAGTGCCGAAGAAGCCCCCTTCCTGTCTGCCGGGGGTTGAGTAATGCTCAGCCTCCCCTCGTAAGATGACATGCCGAGCGAAGCGAGGGATCACGAAAAATATATGTTCGTCACCACGATTTCAGCTTTATTTTCAGATACTGCTGCTGTCATCCGGAGGTTCTGTTATTGCTTTGCGCAGGAACTGGAGGGTATGCCATACAGGAATTTTAAGCTTCCAGCGGCGCACGCCGTATCCGAGCTGAATCATGCAGCCGGGATTAGCTGTAACTATAGCGTCGGGGTGAAGCGCCTTTATGAAGTCCATCTTGTGATCGAGGAGGTGCAGCGATATATCCCTGTGGGTCATGTTGTATATTCCAGCGCCTCCGCAGCACCTGTCCGCTTCAGGCAAAGGCAGGATGTTGACGCCCGGAATCGAGGCTATAAGCCTCCTGGGTTCGCTGCTTATTCCCTGGGCATGGAGCAGGTGGCAGGGTTCATCGTAAACAACGGCCATATCCAGCCGTTGAAGGTTTCCATTCATGTTGGAAACGTCCAGATACTCTGAGACATCCATCACGCTCTCCGAGAATGCCCTTGCCCTTTGCGCGTAGGCTGGGTCGTCTTTCAGCAGGATGTGATATTCCTTGAGCAGAGCCCCGCACCCTGCCGAATTAACCACCACCCTGGCGGCGGCTGCTCTCTCAAAGGCGTCGATATTCCGCCTGGCCAGGGTCTTTGCCCCGTATTCCTGTCCCCGGTGCAGGTGAAGCGCGCCGCAGCAGCATTGTTCTCCAGGTACTACCACGTCGCAACCTGCAAACCTCAGAATTTCTGCAGTATCCCGGTTGACATGAGGATAAAAAACCTGCATGACACATCCCGTGAAGAAAGCCACCTTATCCCTGGCAGGCGTCAGTGCGTGTAGCTTTTCGGGAAGCGGTCCCCTTTCTTCGCGAGACGGTATGGCGGGGAGCAGTCGTTCCGCATGGTGCAGGCCGGGAAGAGTGAATTTGAGCAGTCCTGTACGGCGAGCCAGTTTTTGTGCGCCTGAGACCTGGTATAAACGGAGCATGTCTGCCAGCCTGTTCAAATTCTTTTGATGGGGAAGCAGGTAGTTAAAGGCCAGCGCTTTTATCAGTTTTTCGGAAAGAGAATACCGGCGGCGCCTTTCCATTTCCACCCGCGCTTTTTCCAGGAGTGCGCCGAAACGCACACCCGAAGGGCAAGCCGTTTCGCAGGCGCGGCAGTCGAGGCAGAGGTAGAGCTGCTCCCTGATGTCCTCTGGTTCCAGGTCGCCGTGAATGAGGGCTTTCATCAGTGCGATTCTGCCGCGCGGCGAAGCTCCTTCGAGGCTCGTTTCGCGGTATGTGGGACAGAAGGGAAGGCAGAGACCGCAGCGGATGCAGTTGGGGTTGTTCCCTCCGAAGAGAGATGACAATTCGGTAAACTCTGATTTGCTGCTTTCGGCGGGCATGACCTCTATCTTCGATTTATGTTTTAGTGAGCCATGGTACCCTTTCGGGACAGAGAGTCCTCCCGGGGTCGAACTTTTGCCTGATAAGCTCCATAACCCTGTGAGAGGCCTTTCTGCTCGCACCTATGTGGCTGATAACCGCGACCGGGAAAGGGCAATTTTCGATGGACAGGTGCCCGCCATATCCATGAATTAGAGGGGCGATATTCTGAATTGCTTCGGCTATGGAGCGGGCCTTTAAGTCTGCTATGTCATCGCAGGACAGGTAAATGTAGATGATACCGCATCCTGCATCCACCGTTACGCCTTTGCCGGACCAGGTTTTCAAGCGCTGGAGCAGCGGGGGAACGGCCTCGGTCAACTTCGAGGATGGTAGCCCTATCTTGAGTGTGACCGCGGATTCGTTTCCGGAAGTCTGGTTGAAAGCCCGAATTTTTTCCCATAGCTCATGGTCGTTTTCAATGTTTCCGGTTTCCCTGGCGCCGTGGGCGGAAAAAATTTCGGCTGTGTCCCTGAGCTGTCTATCCACGGTCTCCTGAAAGCCGTGAAAGGAGATGAGCAGCGTGTAGCCTTCATGGTCGTAGTGGATGATGTTCTCGATCCCGGAGAGGAATACAACGCTCCTATCTAAAAGCACGATTCTTGCGGGACAGAGCCGGGATGCCCTGAGTTGGTCCGCCGCGGCCAGGGCCGAGCCTGAGGATTCGAAGAGCCCTGCACAGGCGGACTCCCGTTCAGGGAACGCAAACAGCTTCAGGGTTACCTCTTCAAGAAGGCCGAGAGTACCCATCGAACCTATGAGGAACCTGCTGATGTCGTAGCCGGCCACGTTTTTCACCACCTTGCCGCCAAAACTTCCTTTTCTTCCCCCCGGAAGCGCTATCCTTGTCCCCAGCAACAAGTCTCTAACCCCGCCGTAGAGCAGCCGCAGCGGTCCGTTGCTGTTGCTGCAGACGGCGCCGCCCAGGGTAGCGTCTCTGTATGGCGGGTCTAACGGCAGGAACTGTCTTTCTTCAGCCAGCGTCTCCTGAAGTGAGGACAATGTTGTGCCTGCCCGGGCGGTTACGGTGAAGTTGGTAATATCGTGATCGGTCGCTCCGTTCATATTCAGGGTGGAAACAGTCAGGAATTCGCCTTCGGGCTGAAGGCCGCCGCTGAGCTTGGAACCGGAGCCCGCTATGACCAACCTGCCTTGGTGCAGCTCTGCCGCTTCCAGTATTTCGGTGAAGACAGAGGACTCG
>CAYVLI010000251.1:0-4722 GCA_964452105.1 uncultured Nitrospinota bacterium | reverse complement strand
AAAACAGGCTTCTTTAAGGTGGATTAATTCAACCTGTCCGTTACTGTTTGTACCTATCGGTGTTTTGCCAATGCTGACGTTTCTGGTGAAATAAGATGACCGGATGAAAATGGAATCTATTAAGGTTGGTGGATTTGAGGTTTGTGCGAAGGGCATATGGTATCTCAAGCCAGTGCAAGGTCAACAACTCCTCGAGAGAATCGAACCCACGTCTGTTCTCTGTTTGAGAAAAATGTGGAGAAAAGCGTTTCCTGCAGCGGGACGCGGAGAACGACGCTTTGGGCCTCGTAAAGCATTGCGAATAAATGGGTTTAGGTGTATTAGCGCTTTTGAGACGGAATTTCTGGAAGGCGGTGAGCCCTCCACCACTTCCTTCCTGGCAAGATTATTTCGTCAGGCCGAAAAACAGGGCTCTTAAGCTGGTCTGCTGTATGAGATTCAACCGATAAAACGATTGAATTAATATATCCATTCAACCCCGCTTTCCCCATATTTTCTAACCTCTTACCTTTGCTCAATGCCATGAGAAGACCTGAATTGAGAAGATGAAAGAGGCCGGGTCGTTGACACGGTTTTCGGTGAATTGTTATACTCGAAAGGGACCAATCCGGTTAAGGATCTATTTTCAGAAAACAGTTTCGGCTGGAGGGCTTGACGGCAGGCGAGCGTGGCGGCCTGGTATCCGGGTTAACGGGGAATCGGTTTACGTACCCTTGGAGACAGGGAGGGGAGAGCTTTCATGGAATCGATATTCGAAGGCATCAGAATACTAGATTGCAGCATCTGGATGCAAGGTCCTTCCGCCACGGTAATGCTCGGGGATATGGGGGCGGATGTAATCAAAGTGGAACCTCTTTCCGGCGACCCGAGCCGCGGCCTTCTGGACATAGTTGAAAAGACCACCGACCTGACTCTGAGCTGGGACTTCATCTTCGAATATCTGAACCGGAACAAGAAAAGCGTTGCCGTGGACCTGAAGACCATCAGGGGTAAAGAGATAATCTACCGCATGATCAAGCATTGTGATGTATTCGTACAAAATTTTCGAAAGGGCGTGGCAGAAAAATTGGGGATGGGTTATGAGGAGCTTAAGAAGCATAACCCGAAACTCATTTACGCCTCAGCCTCGGGGTACGGCATTAACGGCCCCGATAGCGCAGAGCCCTCTTTCGATTACATGGGGCTTGCTCGATCCGGCTTCATGAATGCCGTAGGCGGGCCTGATACGCCTCCCACTTTCATCGTCGGCGGCATAGCGGATCAGATGGGGGCGATCATGCTGACGTATGGCATAATGGCGGCCATAGTTGCTAAAGAGCGAAAAGGCATCGGACAGAGAGTGGACATTTCACACCTGGGCAGCATGATGCATTTACAGGGGTTAGCCGTTCAATGCGGGATAAACCTTAAACAGCCTCTTCCCAAATATGACAGGGAGAGGGCTGCGAATCCCCTGTGGAACCATTACAGGTGCGCTGACGGGAAATGGATTTGCCTGGGGATGGTGGAGGCCGATCGCTATTGGCCCGATTTTTCCGCCGCCATAGGTATGCCAGAGCTGGCCGAAGATGCGAGATTCAAGGATATGGCGGCCCGCAGCGAAAATGCCGAACAGGCCGTGGCGCTGCTCGATGGCGCTTTTGCGACCAGACCGAGGGATGAATGGATGAAAATCCTGAAGGCAGGGGGGGACTTCATATACACGGTTGTAAACGAAACTCACGAGCTGGAGTATGACCAGCAGGCTCTTATCAACAACTATATAGTCGATTTCGATCATCCCCTGTATGGCAAGGTAAAGGTATCCGGGTTCCCCGTGCAATTCGGCGAGACTCCCTGCGCTATTCGAAGTCGAGCGCCACGGCTGGGGGAACATACTGCCGGGCTGCTAAAGGAACTGGGAGCTTATAATGATGTTGAGGTAGAGGATTTGCTCAGGGAAGGAGTGGTCGTTTCATCGAAATCCCGAATCTCCGTGAACGATGTTACCGAATAGGGTTGTCGGCAGATGGAATCGCTTGAATGCCCCCTGTTTACCTGTTTCTCATTCACGATGGCAGACCATTTTTGTGTTTCTTGTTGTGTATCAGGCTTTCCGGTTGTATTATTAGGTTATCTCTTGCGGGGTGGAATAAATTTTTTTAAAAGCCAGAGTCCGGGGGGAGTAATCTCGGTTTCGGGGATGATTCAGTTGCGCTTATGGCATCGAAGCGGTAGGGAGATAAATTAAATCCTCTCATCTCATCCTCCTGCTTGGTGGTTTTTTCGCGTGGACTGGATCGGCGAGGGGGGCTGATGCCCTGGCCCTTTTAGCTTGCTCCCCCTTCTGAAATTCCGGAAGTGAGAGGTAGAGTTAGTGGTTTTCAGGGTTTGTGCTCGCTCAAGGCCTGAAATGCAGGATGGTGAAAAGCACTCATTTCTCCGGCGGCTACCCCTTGCCGGTACCACCTGATGCAGTCCGGCATAGGCCATTTTTCCTCCGATTACCTTCTTGAAAGTTAGCCTGGACCGGATACACGCAGAATTAAGTGTGGTCTCCTTCTAATTGAAAGTTAAAAATAATTAAGAATACTTAAATATTTTTCTTGACAGCCTCAAGGTTCAGGTTTACACTGGTTTCAAGTTATGATTGTTGCGGCATAGAGGTTGTTGTCGGTGCAATCTCAAGCGGCTTCTTCCTCCTTCAGGAGCCTGCTGGCGAGCCGCAACGAACCCGCCGAGAACAGTTAAGCAATCTACACCGGCGCTGAGGGCACTGTGGTTATCTCCGGTGCCCTCGTTCTTTGCCTGTGATGATCTCGGTAGAGGGGTTTGGGGTGAATCCGGTACAGGGGGTCGGCTCAGGTGCGTTCGGCCCCCTGGCCATGTTTCCAAACCTCTTTTATCTTCAGAAGCGCTTCACGATCCGTCCGTATCCCAGTGTAAAGTCTGTTATGCTATAGGTTGCTGATACGATCTTGCGAACCTCGAGCCTGTACCAGGGGTCTATCTGTGATCGAGTATCAAAGGAAAGCGAGCCGCTGCCGGACCAGTACTCTTTGAAATGCCGATCGTCGTTACCATACAGCTCAATCAGTTCGCACAGGGATGGCGGGGAACCCTCCTCGGGGCTGGGGATGACCCTTAGAAACAGTATGCCGCCTGGTTCAGGCGGTTTCTTTTGCCGCTCAGGGCGGAGCAGCAGCGTTGCGAGGCGATTGCCTTTTGGCCTCTCTACCGCCCCCACGTATAATTCCAGCTCTTTTCGAACCTCGATGTGGGCCAGCTTCTTGGGTATCCCCCAAATCTCTCTGCCAGCCGCCAGCGGCGATTCGGTGTTCAGTACAATGTAGGGCATGTATTGCCGGAGTTGACCCTGCCAGAGGCAGTTGACGCGGAGGTAGGCCTCCTGGTACGAGCCGAAAGTCGTCCAGGGGTAGTCCAGGACGACGAAGTGGGCTAACGCCGGCCCCTCGGGCAGCTCCAGGCATTCCGGCAATATATCCAGCACCGCTTCGGGGTCCGTTTCGTAGGTGACGCTTAGAGACAGGGCATCGCGATAGTAGAAGGGCGGGCGCTGGTATAGCGGCGCATTTACGGGCATGCTCTGGTTCATGAGTTCGCTGGTGAGCCGACCCATCCTGTTTACTGCAATACTCATAACGGGTTCTCCCCTTTATTTGTTAGTGCGGATTTAGTTTTCATGGCAAAGGTGATTCGTGCCAAACTGTTCCGGTTAAGCGCCTCTAAACCTGGACCTGATGTAGATTAGGCATACCGATCTTCCGGTGTCAAGCACAACCGTGGTTCTTATGGATAACTCATTTCTATTGTCGGAACTCGTATTTTTTTCGGCAGCGCGGACGATGCATGAAAGTGATACGATATTATGGTAATTAATAATGATTCAGATTTGAGTTTGCGGCAAGCTCCATTGACCTGGAAAACCGGAATCGGGGAAGCGAACGATGGCGGGGGAGAAAGTAGTTAATAGACCCGAGGAGGAATTAGAAATGAAATCGGTTATGACGTCAATCAGGGTATTTCATGGCTTCTCGTTCCAGTGGAAAAGAATAAGGATAATGCCAGGTATAAAGGCGGCAGTTATTTTCTCATTACTCTTTTTACTGAGTATCCCCTGTTTCGCCGTGGGAGAGGAAAAACTCGCGGAAGCCCTGGATACGGTTATCCTTCCCTATTATTCTACTGAGCTCGAGTTTGGTACTTTTAAGGGCAGGGGTGGACTGGAAATCAGTTACGCCAAACTGGAAATACCGGAAGAAAAGGGAGCGCTGATAATTTCCAGCGGCAGGACGGAGACTCACATCAAATACGCGGAATTAATCTACGATCTCAGGAAGGCCGGCTTTTCCATCTACATCCTCGACCACCGGGGGCAGGGTTTTTCCGGACGATTGCTGGATGACCCGCAAAAAGGCCACGTGGAGGACTTCGAGAATTACGTCGCTGACCTCAAGACTTTTGTCGATACCGTGGTGAAGCCCGGGAACCATGCCAGGCTGTTCGTGCTGGCTCACTCCATGGGCGGAGCCATAGCCATCCTCCATGCGGCCGAGTACGGCGGCGTTTTAGATGGACTCATACTGAGCTCTCCCATGCTTCAGATTAACACCAGTCCTTTCCCAGGTATAGTGGCATCTTTAATTGCCAGAAGCATGGTGCTGTTTGGCAGGGGTGATTCCTACGTTCCCGGCAGGGGAGGTTATGATCCGGACAAACCTT
>CAYVLI010000250.1:0-4731 GCA_964452105.1 uncultured Nitrospinota bacterium | reverse complement strand
ACAACAAAATTGCTCCTGATGGTAACTGAAAGCGTGTAGTCAGTCGTATGATACCATGCGGTATTAGGCCAGAGGCCAAGGATTTTAGCAACAACCTTCAACTGGTGTGCGAGTGGATGAGACGTTGACGGAAAAGTTAAAGGACTTGAGGCCCGCTGTTCCTCTCATAAGTTGTCCCCGCGGCAAGCTGGTTGCTATAAAAAGGTAGTTGCCTATCGACTCTTCTTCGCCGCGGCTCGCCAAAAAAGCTTTAACGGAGACCCCACGTCCTGAGATATCATCTCCCCGGTGCAGTAAGATGGAAAAATCGTCTAAACAAGAATGGTTGGGGTAATCAAGCCTACGCGCTTCTACGGGCATTATCTAGAAAGGTCAACTACTGTTTAAGAGCGCGTGACTAAACACAACGATCAGAGAAACAGCACAAGCTGTAGGAATGAAATGAGATTATGATCCTATACGGTCATAAAGATTTTTTATTTAGAAGGCGAAGCTGTCTCTTCCTGTGTCCCAGTAAAGGAAGACTCCGACGATTCTTGTTGCTCTTGCTGTTGTTCTGATTCTTTTAATCCCTCTTCGGCTACTCGTGCCTGCCTGCCAGTAGGTGCAGCCAACCCCAATGCCGCCGCTGCAGGAGCAACAGCTCCTTCGGCTTGCTCTGAAGCGACCCTGGAAGACCTCGAAATCTCGGTGGTCCTCTGAACCGCTGCCTTAGCCTGTTCAGAAGCGCGAGCGGCCTCTCCTTCGTTGCTCGTCTCTATGGCTCCCTCCGCTACTTTCAGTGTCTTAGATGCCAGGTTCAGTGCTTCCTGCGCAGCTTCATCGGCTTCACCTGATAACCTGTCGGCTACCTGGGCTGCATCCATATCTCCCGCTCCCAGAGCCACAATGAGGCTCACAGTTGCGCTGACCGAATTGGATACGGTTTCAATAGCGTTCACCGACACCCTTATGCTGTTTACTGCGGCAGCTGCACCGGCCGCCGTCTTGGAGCCTTCCACCTTGGTGGCCAAATCCATTGCGTTATTAGCTATCTCTCTTGCCGCGTTGACATCATTTTCCAGCTTCGACATGGCTGTTAGAATAGCCTGTTCCGCTTCCCTGTCCCCCCTGTCTCGAGCGGCCTGGAGGGCAGCCCTGGCCACAGCCACCTTGTTCTCAGCCTCGGCGACTATGCCCTGGGCTTCTGCTGCAAGTTGCTTAGCAGTCTGAGAAGCCTGCTCAATAGCTCTTTCCTGTGCAAAAGAAAAGCTCGCACTTAAAAGAAAACCTAAGACCAAAGATATGGAAATGATGAACACCATGCTTTTTTTCATACTAACCCTCCTTGTTTGAAGAACTTAATCAAAAGATAGCCACAATCCTAAAAATCCTTTTCTTAAATATAGAGAGAGAAAAAGCGAGAATGCATGGCCTTCCCTTTCCTTTTTAAGTATATCATAATTTTGTTCCTGTCAACAGCGAATTCCCCCCTCGGGCTTTTACAGGATCGCATGAGCCATCTCCACTGAGGAGGATTTTGCGTTCGTCCGAAAACTGGCCTCCACCTCCAACCGATATAAGCTGTTTAAACTGTCCCCAGAAAAGTACAGAAATTAAAAAGCACACCGAATGATACCTTAGGCAAAGCCCAAGAGATCTCTCGACGTGCCCTCACACAATTATAAGTGTTACATAGTCAAGAAGAAAAGTAAAGGCTAAAAAAATTATATTGTGGTACCCGGAAGGTACATGGTCACCCCCTGACGCGTATTTTGTGTTTGGGAGATATATGGTATTTAAAACTATATGAGCGGTTGCAGTGGGTTGGCGCGAGTAGAAAAAAGGTTGAAAGGCACACCGGAATATATCATCTGGAAAAACCGCGCCGAGGCTATCGAGAAGAAGGCCTGTGAAATACTGGGCATTAAAGAGCTGCGCGACTACTTCCGCAAACCCGGCAACCGTGGTTTCTGGATGGACCACGTCAAGCGCTACTCCAAGAGCCGCCGCAAGGTCCCGGTCTACTGATATCTACGCTCGGCCAAGGGCAACTACGGCCTCTGGCTCTACTACCACCGCCTGGACAAGGACATCCTCTTTAAGGCGCTCCTGAACTACGTCGAGCCAAAGATTCGCCTGGAGGAGGACCGCCTGAACACTCAGCGTGCCAGAAAAGAAGCGGCTGGAAGCTCCGGGCGTGAGGCCAAACAGATTAAAAAGGACATGGACCACCAAGAGCAATTTGTGTCCGAGCTACACAACTTCGCTGGCAAGTTTCGTCGCGCGGCCGGCTTACACCTGACGCCTGACCTCAACTACGGCGTCGTCTTCAACATCGCACCACTGTGGGAGCTTGTGCCCTGGAAGGAAGCCAAGAAGTACTGGGAAGAACCACCGAAGGCAAGTACGAATGGTCCAGCATCGGCAAACAACTGCAGGAAAAGACTCTCTTGAAGTGACGACTCAGGAGCCAGTCATGAAATAAGACTTGCGGATTTTCCTAAAAAGTGCTATTTTCTTGAATAGGAAAATGGACAAAATCAGGAAAATACCGACCGAAACAGAAATGCTTGAACACTTGCAGAGAGGTAATGTTTCGCTACCTCCGCTCTCTTTCCGCTTTCTGGGGAAACAGTCGGAGACGAGCGGAAACCGCCGTTTCGACGCAGTGGTTGAGGTATCATGGCGCAGAAGCAATGCAAAGTTCGTCGTCGAATGTAAATCCCTTTCAACGCCCAAGGTGTTCAAGGGCGGGCTCAATCTGCTGAAATTGTTGTCGCCCCCGAAGGGCTACCAGCCCATGCTATTTCTACCATTCCTCAATGAAGGTCAATTACAAGAGCTTGAGCAGGAAGGGATAAGCGGCATCGACCTGTGCGGTAACGGCGTGGTAGTTGTACCAGGCGAGTTTGCCGTATTTCGCAGCGGACAGAAGAATCGTTTTTCCTCCTCAACCCCGATCAAGAACATCTATAGGAAGAATAGCTCAATGGTGGGGAGAGTCTTCCTGGTTCGTTCCGGCTACGACGCCGTTCAAGATATTTGCTCAGAGGTCAACCGGCAAAACGTACTGGTGAACCGTTGGGACAAGCGGCCCATGAGCCTCTCGACGGTGTCAAAAGCCTTGAAGACGTTAGAGGAAGATTTGATCATCGAGCGCAAGGCTATCATTCGTTTATTACAACCCGACAAGCTTCTTGAAAAACTGAGTGAGAACTATGTTTCTCCGAAAATCACAGAGCGGGTCCGTCTCAAGGTTCCGGAAGGTAAAGGTAATGGAACGATTCGAGAATTGCTATTGAAGCAATCGAAAGAGTTGAACCTGCCTATTGTAGCTGCTGGGACGTCATCGGTCGCGCAATTTGCAGTGATGCAGCGAGGAGATCTGCTATCTGTCTATTGCCCGCGTCTGGAGAGGCTGCTGGAACGATTGCCTGGAAATCCGTCGGATCGCTTCCCGAACCTCGAACTCGTCGAGACGGAGGATGAAACGGTCTATTTCGATGCACGACAGAAGGAAGACTTCTGGTGGGCATCCCCTGTACAGGTGTACCTGGAGTTGATGACCAGCGATAAGCGTGACATAGAGACCGCCGAACAGGTGAAGTCATTCCTCTTGATGAATCTTCAACCAGAACGGCAATGATCACGATACCTGACCTTCAAACGGCGTTGCTCGACCTGCTCAACGAATTGCAAGGCACTGATATCAAACTTATCATCGGCGGCGGTTTCGGCATCTATCTCAAAACCGAGCACGTGCGCCAGCTGGGTGCGCGAACACTTTTCCGGGAATGGCCTGAACCTCGTTCCACCAACGACCTTGATCTGTTTCTAAGACCGGAACTGCTCATCCACTCAGCGAAATTGAAACCCCTGGCAGGGGCGATCGACAGGTTGGGCTATCAGGTTGTTGCTGGCGCGGAGAAATACCAGTTTGTAAAACCAGGGCAGGCAGGCACTGTTGCAGGCAGCGTCAGAATAGACCTTCTTACCGGCCCACAAAGCCGGTTTTTGGATACAAGGGTGAAGACGGATAACCGCCGTGCGAGGCCTAATCCTTCCGTTGGAATTCACGCCCATCCCGTCAACGAAGCGCCGACGTTGGAAGAGGGACTCTTATCGAAAACACTGGAGGGAAAATTGAGTTCAGGCGGCCACTGGCAATCTGAGATTTTTCTGCCACATCCGTACACCTTCCTGATGATGAAACTGTTCGCTTTCAAGGACAGGCTCAACGATGTTGATAAAGAATTCGGCCGCTACCATGCCCTGGATTTATACACCATCCTGGCGACTACGATGGAGATGGAGTGGACGCATGCCCTCGAGTTCCGTGATCAACGGGGCAACGAATCATACGTTATGGAGGCTGGACACCTGGTCTCGGAATACTTTTCCGCCCTTGACCGTTTGGGAATGATTCGACTGCGGGAAAGCCAATATTATCGGCCTGAATTACAAATTGACGAATTCATGTCCGCACTGCAAGAGTTGTTTCCTACAAGGGCTGAACCCGCCTCAGAGGAAAACTGAGCGATGAGTATCGCCTCGGAATACATTATTTACATAACAAAGATTACACTACCTAATAGGACAATGCACTATCCTTATGATTTTTACTTCATCGAGAAAGAAAAACCTAATGATGTCGTAGCCACTATTCTGGATATGGAAACAAAGAGGATACCTACCTGATTTGGTTTGAATCCGGTCAAGGATGTTCAAGTCCTGACCACTATGTACAAG
>CAYVLI010000249.1:3372-4732 GCA_964452105.1 uncultured Nitrospinota bacterium | reverse complement strand
GGGTCTATGGAGCATGGGGTAAGCTCAATTTTAATCTTCTTCTGGAGGTCCCTGACCACCCGCTGGTTCTTGGCCACACCGCCGGAGAGCATGACCTCCTCTTCGGCGTTCAGACGGTGGACCATGGAGGCCACCCGACTGGAGATGGCTTCGCTGATGCCCGCCGCTATGTCCACGGATGGTATCTTTTCGGCGATCAGCGAGACCACCTCAGACTTGGCGAAGACGCTGCACTGGCTGCTTATCTGCGCCGGGGTATCGGAGCGGAGGGCGATAGGCCCCATATCTTCCATGGTAACTTCCAGGACCCGTGCTATATCTTCGAGGAAACGGCCCGTGCCGGATGCGCACTTATCGTTCAGCACGAAATCCTTGACGCCGCCCCTATCGTCCACTTTAACGACCTTGGCATCCAGGCCTCCTATATCTATGACCGTATGCACTCCCGGATTGCTTCTATGAGCGCCCAATGCTATACAGGCGAGTTCGTAAACCACTTCTTTCGCAAAGGGAATGTTCAATTTTCCGTATCCTGTGCTGACTGTATAGTCTATGTCCTGAAGGTTTACATCAAGGTCCTTTAAAGCCTCATCCATGGCCATGTTTGCGGTATCTTCACTGGCGACGGAGGCCCTCACGATGCTATGAGATAGAATCTTGCCGTCCTTGAGGATAACCACCTTACCGAACCTGGAGCCGATGTCGCAGCCTGCTACTATCATTGAACCGTTCTCCATAAAACCATAAGATTATTTTTATTACACCTGGGCGATCATAAGCCTCGCCCCTGCGATAGGTCTTAATTGTTTGCATCGGCGGGTTCAAGGCCAGCATCTACAGGGACGTGGCTCCGCCTCTGAATCTCAGGAAACCTTCAGGCGGTTTGTGCTCTGGCCCTGCGCCGCCTGCCGCGGCGCTCCCCTTTATCGGCGCGCCGCCTGGCAAAAATCGCCGCACCCAGGGCGCCCATAAGCTGTGGGTCCACCGTTTGGCTAACATCCGCGAACTCGACGTTCAGCCGGTCCTGCAGAAACTTGATAACACCGACGTTCTTAGACACACCGCCTGAAAGGACGACTTTCTCCTCAAGGCCCACTCTCAATACCATGCCCGCCAGCCTGCTGGCCACAGCCTCGTTGATGCCGGCAACTATCTCCTCCAGTGGTCTCTTGGCCGCAAGCAGGGAGACCACTTCGGTCTCAGCGAAAACGCTGCACTGAGCGCTCACGGATGCCTTGTTTTCCGCTCTTAGCGAGAGGGGGCCCAACTCCTCCACGGGCAGGCCCAGAGCCAGGGCGGTGTCTTCGAGGAATCTGCCTGTGCCTGCGGCGCACTTTTCGTTCATAACGAACTCGCGCAC
>CAYVLI010000249.1:0-3272 GCA_964452105.1 uncultured Nitrospinota bacterium | reverse complement strand
CGAGGAATCTGCCTGTGCCTGCGGCGCACTTTTCGTTCATAACGAACTCGCGCACTTTCCCGTCCGGCTCAAGTTTGATTACCTTGCAATCCTGCCCGCCTATATCTATGACCGTCTTTATCTCCGGATCGGTCCAGAAAGCGCCCATTCCATGACAGGATATTTCGGTTATGTTCTTCCCGGCAAAAGGAATGTTAATTCGTCCGTAGCCGGTTCCCACCACGTATTCTATGGCCTCGAGAGTCAGGCCGGTGCCATCCAGCGCGCTTTCCATGGCATGATTTGCCGTTTCTTCGCAGATTACGCGGGAGCGCACGATGGAGTGTGAGACAATTTTATCGTCATCCATGATGAGTACTTTCCCGGTGGTTGAGCCGACATCGCAACCCGCCACTATCATATTTTAGACCTCCGCTCCCCTCTTGGATTTCAACATATTCATGAATTCATTGAGTTTTGCCCTCAACTGGTCGCTGGATACAATCCTGTAGTCCAGCAGGTCGCCATCCAGTATGAAGAACTCGCAATCTATGGCTTCGGTTATCTCATCCCTCAGGAGCTTGATGGTGCCGCAGTACTGGTTGCAGCTCCAGTGGGCATAGCATATCGCCGCATCTACATCATACTCTTTACAAAGGTCGGCCATGATCTTGGTGAAACCGGTGGTCTCGTTGGGGCCGTAGGTGGTGCAGACGAATCCCCACTTGATGGCCTTCTTGGCCAGGAAGTCTATGGGGTCCGCCGGGTCCAGGCTCACACCCGGATTTGCGTACCCGAAGGTATCCATGACGATGACGGCGCCATGCTCTTCCATGAGCCAGTCTGCGATCTTGAGATCAAACATGGGGAGCACGTACAGCCAGGCTATTCTGTATTTCTCCTTGGCGCCTCTTATGCCTTCCCCTTTCTCCACTTTGATCTTGAGCTCATCCCGCCTTGCTTTGAAATAGTTGGCTCCCTCCAAGCGCCCGCTGGAGGACAGCATGACCGTAAAATCCTTGACTGCTTCCCTGGCGCTTATGGGGCAGGGTCTGGCTTTGCGCAGCTCGCATATCTCATCCCAGCAATCGTAGAGCTGTTTGGAATATTCCACCGATTGCTTGAGTTTTTCCATATCCAGCTTGCGGCCGGTATTTTCCTCCAGGAATTCTATGAGGCCGAGGACGTCCTGCCTGGCGTAGTTAACGCTTCTGGCATCGTTGCTGTAAACACTGTCCAGGACGTAGCTGGGGACGTCGTAGAGGTCCGCCAGTACTTCGTACAGCTTGAGCGTCTGGTCGCAGGTGGTCGAAGTGCTGACCACTACCGAGGGCTTGGGCATTCTCCCGGATTTCGCCAGAGCCACGGCTACCCTGTGCGGCGAGCATACCTCGCTGGACATTCCGTGCCCCTCGCCTATCTCCAGCAGGTTGGGAACGTTGCTCATCTCCAGCTGGGAGGTGAACACGGCGTTGTTCTCGGCGCATACGTGCGGAATATCCATGGCCGTCAGCAGCTCCACAGGGATGAAAAACCCGGTCATGGCTATGGGCTCTCCGGCCAAATTGGCCTCGTGCGCCCTCTTGTAATAGTTGCGCATGGCTTCCCAGAAATATATGTCGCTCTGTGAAGACCCTCTCTCCGACAGCCGTTGAATCGTGCCGTCCAGCTTCTTCTGGATCATTTCGAACTCTAAACCTTCCAATTGAGCAGACATGATGATAATCCCCCTCTCGATATCAGGAAATGCTTTCAAAAAAGGCTTCTACTCTGGTTTTTATCTGGCCTGCGCCGGCCATCGAATACTCCCTGTTCACGAGAAGAACGGGGACATCGAGTTTGTTCAGCGACTTCTTGAGGATTGGAAAATCCTCGCCGTACAGGTTGCAGAACTTGATCACCTCGAGGATGACGGCATCTATATCGTATTCCTCGATAGTATCGGCGATCCGCTCCAGGCGGATATCGGCGGGCCGCATTCGCGGGCACTCCGCTTTCTTGAGATACCTGGCGGCCAGGGCTGTCATGGGGTTGCCGTTCTCCTCCACGTCATCGAGAAAGTACTTGGCGCCCGTGCACAAGTCGTCAGCGACCACCAAGCCCCCCGCATCCTCTATTATTTCTATGTATTCGGTATTATCCAGTTCACTGCCTAACAGGTAAACGCGAAGCCTGTCGTCATCTTCAGGTTCTTTTCCCTTGAGCTCCTTCAGCAGGCCTTCCAGCATCTCCACATATTTTTCCTTGGGCATCACCAGACCTGGCAAAATGGCCTCCAGAAACTCCGAGCCGGTCATTAGAGGAGGATCGGACTTGCGGGTTTCCGATATTTCCCTGAGCAGTCTCCGCATCCGGTTAAAAAGTTTGATGGATTCTGAAAGCTGCTCATCCGCTATGCTCTTGCCGGAGAACTCTTCGAATTTCTCTTTTAGCTGTACCACTTCATCCGTGAAAAATTGTATCGAATTCTGATTAACCTTATGGGGGACGAAGAGCTCATGAATGAAAGAGGTGGGGATGTATCTGCTCCAGACGTCATACATACGCCTGATGTGATCGCAACTGTTGGCGGCTACCAGGCCGTCCAGGAAATCGTATTCTTTGTTGAACCCTTCTTCCAGGCAGCTTCGTACGAAGGTGCACATATTGGTGTAGAGGTAGGCGTTGGCCATGGTAGTCTCGCTCTGCCTGCCCAACACCCTTACGGGGTTGTAGCCCGCGGCATGAAATATCTCTTCGGGAACGTAGTTGCACAGCCAGCCGATGGCTCCTTTCCCATTGGTCTTATCTTGCTTGACTGCTGCATACCGGTTATCAAATTCTTCCCTGAATTTTTCGAGCATCACGGCCCCCCTCTATGCTTTCTTCTTAACCTCATGCCGAGTGAAAAGGTTCGGCGGAATCTCTTTTGATTGCGATGCAAAAAACTTATTCATTGTAGTAGTGCACGAAGCCTCTTGTCAAGTAAAATTTAACGTAGTGCACTATTAGTGAACCTCGCTGAACGACGATGGAGCCGAATATACTGAATATACTTGTGTGGTGTAGCGATCATCGGCCGATGAATCTGGGCTTGCGTTTCTCCAGGAAGGCTTTTTGCCCTTCCTTCATGTCATCGCTGCTGAAACACTGGTCAACCAGGGCTTGATAGAGTTCATGGTCTCGAGGACTCATCGCCTGATACTTCAATATCAGCTCCAGGCCTTTCTTGGTGTTCATGATGGAGAGCGGAGCATTTCCGGCGATTTCTCTGGCCATATCGTAGGTTACGGACTCCAGTTCTGATTCGGGAA
>CAYVLI010000248.1:0-4734 GCA_964452105.1 uncultured Nitrospinota bacterium | reverse complement strand
AAATAGTCCTTGGAAGGCTTTATATGATAGGTCCAGTGCCTGTAAAGGTTCTTCTCCGTCCAGCGGTTGTTCTCCACATCATGCTGATTGAAGATTATTTCCGTCTGGCCTTCTTCGTTCTTCACCAGTTTTCCCCGCACTGCGCACACTCCGCATTCCACCGTCTCCATGTCTTTCAGGAAACGAAATACCCGGTCGTGGCAGACCGGGCAGAGACCGGGTTCGCCGGCATAAGTCCTGTCCCCTCCCGCTGCGGCAAGGGCGACACGACGGCCTATCCGGCGTGCACGGCCGAGCATGGCCTCATCCATCACCACTTCGCTTATCCCCTGCACCATTAGCAAGGCCCTGTCCAGAACATCGAGGCCCAGCCACTGGCAGAAGATGTTCGGCTGGAGCATTACATAGGGCGTCCAGCCACGTCCGCCGTAAGGCATGATTATGGCCCCGGGCCGCCCTCTCGCTTTCGATTTGTAGTTCACGCTAAATAACCGGTCTATAATCTGTTTTACTATCGCCGGTCCCTCCAGGATGTACGCGGGGACACCCAGCACCACGCCGTCTGCACTGTAGATTTTATCCAGCAGGTGGTTAAGGTCGTCCGGTATGTGACAGGGCTGCTCCAGGAAGATGCAACGGGCGCAGCCTGTGCAAGGTTTAATATCGTAGTTGGTGAGACGAAGGATTTCCACTTCGGCTCCCTCATCCTCGGCTCCCATCAGGGACTCTTTAACGAGTATTTCCGAGTTCCCCAGCTTACGGATGCTGGCCACCAGACCCAGTATCTTCATGCCTCTATTCTCCTTCTGGATATTCTTATCGAGAAAGCAAAAACGCACCGATACCTTGCTTATGGTTTAAAAGTATATCATAAGGAGGGGGTTGTTTCAGGGAAGAAAACAGGTTGGATTTTCAACTCTTTTCTACAATCATTGATGCGCAGAAGCCAGTTGCTCCGCCTTTTGCAGGCAGAGCTCCGCCGCTTCGACGGCTCCCATGCTTCTGTAGCATCCCGACATCGAGGTGAGTATCTCTCCCCGGGAAGGAGAGGCGAGAAGCGCTTTCTCGTAGCAGTCGAGGGCCTTCTCGTGCATGCCGCGCTGTTCATAGAGAGAGGCGAGGCGTTTCTGAGTTTCTGCACAGCGCGGATTGAGTATGGAGGCCGTCTCAAGGGCCAGCAGAGCTTCTTTATAGCGATTCTTCTCCTTCAGTTCCTCGCTCATGGCGAGATACAGGCCACTCAGGTCCGCCACGCTGTTCAGGACCTGGTCCCTGGGGAACTCCAGCAGGTCCATGGCGCGGTCGCACTCATAAACGCAGCCCTCGACGTCGCCTTCGGCTGCCAATGCCCGGGAGAGTCCCAGGTGGACGTCCACCCAGGAGTCGTTTCTCTCAGCCACTTCTTCAAACTGGTAACGGGCCTCCTTAAAGCGATCCTGTTCCAGAAGCAGATGTCCCAGGTTGACTCTCGCCTCCACCAGATCGGGATTCAGCTCGAGGGCTTTTCTGTACTTCCGCTCCGCGGATAGTGCATCTCCACGCCTAAAATCGATGACGCCCAGGTTGGCGAGAGCTTCCGGATCGTCTGAACCTTCAAAACTCCTTAAAACTTCTTCTGCTTCCCCGTACTTACCCTGTTTCAGGTGGACCGAGCCCAGCCCCTTCATAGCCGCCGCGGATTCGCTGTTCAGGGCCAGCGCGGCTTCGTACTCAGTGGCCGCCTCCGGGTAGTTGCCGAGCTCCTCGCTGCACTTCGCCCGCAGCAAATGGAGATGGTGGCGCATTTTGTCTATGGAAGCCGCAAAAACCGTCGGCTGAAAGTCTTCATCGTCAACCGATGACAGAATTTCCAGCGCATCCTCGTAACGGCCGTCCGAATAATCTATCTCTCCCATCAGTAGCCTGGCCACCGGATGGGTCGAATCCATGGCAAGGGCTTCTTCGAGGGTTTTCGAGGCCTCCCGGTTCATCCCTGCGTTCTTGTACATCCAGCCGAGTTGCACGCGGGCGGTCATGTGCCAGAAAGGGCTGCGGCGATGGTCATTATCCCCGTAAACTGCTTTCTTCATGTAATCTATAGCCCTCTCCCATTCTTCCAGACAGAAATAAGAAGAGGCCAGATGAAAATTGCCGATGAAGTCGCCCGGATTTCGCTCCTCTTCCTGCAGCAGAATCTCAATGTTTCTGCGAATTTTGGCTTCCATCATGGCTTTGTCTTCGTACCCCGTATGGACTATCCTGATATCGGCCTGGTGCAAGCTCGCGCCCAGCTTCTCAAGCGAGTAGACCACCTGTTCGTGAATCCTGCCCTGAAAGGCAGCGCCCGGCAGGTTGGGAAAGAGACGCAACTGGTAACACATATCGCCATCGAGGTCGTTCATCTTGTTGTGGAGCAGGAAAAGGTAAGCGGTCTTTTTATCTGACGGAAGGTTATCCTTGAGCAGTGCAAGCTTATGGAGGTCGTCGGGATGCAGCCTGTCGTCTGCGTCCAGCCAGAGTATATAATCCCCCCGGGCGCGCCGGATCGATTCGTTACGAGCGGCTGAGAAATCATCGCACCAGTCGAAGTGGAAGACTCTGGCCCCGAGGGCTTCGGCCCTGTCAACCGTCCCATCGATGGAACCGGTATCCACCACTACTACTTCGTCGGCCAGGCCCTGCAGAGACTCTATACATTCCGGCAGGCTCTCCTCCTCGTCTCTGGCGATTATGCAGACGGAGAGCTTGACCTTCTTACTGCCACTTGCCGGAGACATGGATTCGAGGAGCCGCTTAGCTTCGGACAGTCCCGGATTCAGCTCCAGTGCACGGCGAAGGGAATCCGCCGCCCTGGCATTTTCCCCGGCGCGTCGCCATGCGATGCCCAACGTCTCGAACCCTTTACCGAACCGGGGGTTGTTCTCCACGGCCTTTTCCAGTGAGGATATCGCCTCTTCCATTCGTCCGAGGCCCAGGTACGAGATTCCACGCAGGTGCAGCAGGCTGCTGTTCCCCGGGTCGTTGAGCAAACCATCATCTATCCTGGACAAAGCCTCCCCGTAATGACTCTGTTTTATAAGGTTGGCAGCCAGGTAGCCATGTATATCGGGCAAGCCGGGATAACGGTTCGTGAAATCGGGCGCCAGATGGAGCGCCTTCGAAAATGCGTCAACCGCCAGATCATGCTCGTCGATACCGGAGCATTCGACGCCATACTCGTACAGCGCCTTCGCATCCGATGGGTTTTTGAGGACCTTCTTACCCGCACATTCTTGATAGAGCACCTTTTTATCCCGGAGACCCTCCCGGGATTTCCATGTCAGGTGATGCACGGGGAATGGAGCCTCCCCTATTTTCCAATCCAATTCTTCAAGAGATGGTTCCACCAGTTCGTGCAACTCGCCGCTGAAACGCACCCTCTCGTCATTACGGAAAAGACGAACTTTACAGGAGGGGTACCAACCGGGGTAACGGGAAGCCTGGGGAAGCTTGCCATCGTTGGGTAACAGGTCGTACCAGGTGTTTTCAGCGAGATAGTTTCTCGTGAGGAACCTGAAAGCTTCGAACTCCGTGCCGGTGCAGAGGGCGGCTATCCCGGGCAGGTTCTTCCTGTCTAAAACTTCATCGGCGTCCAGGATCAAAATCCATTTCTGAGTGGCATTTCTCAAGGATACATTTCTGGCTGCACTGAAATCGTTGTTCCATGGGTTTGAGACGACCCTGGCGCCGTGAGCTTTGGCAACGGCCACGGTATCGTCGGTGGAACCTGTGTCCACCACCACTATTTCACTCAATATCGGCTTAACACTTTTAATGCACCTGGGAAGATTCTCCTGCTCATCGCGCACGATCATGCACAGCGAGATTCCCGGTTTATGCGTGTTATCACTGCGCTTTCTGTTCTTTTTTTTCTTTCGCCTGCCGCTCAACTTAACCGATCCTTTCTTCTGTTTCCAGATGAACCCTTCAGATTAATCCAAGCCCTCGGCAGGTCCATGGTCCACTTTAAATATTCGGGAATGCCGATGGAATTTAACATAGAAGACAAAACCCGGCATTGAGCCTGTTTCCCTCTGATTACCGCAGGAAATCTATCAAGCTGGGCTGAATGACCCCGCTTATCACAGCTATTGAGGCTTGAAAAAGGTTGGTCCTATCCGCCAGTTCAACGGCGGCTTTGGTCAGGTCCACGCTTTCTGTATCAGAAAGCAGTTCTTCGGTATGCAGTTTGAGATCGGTAAGGTTTTCATCCATTATGTTCAGTCTGTTAATCTTACCGCCCACACCGGCACGCTCAGCGTTAACCACTTTCTGAGCATCGTTAATTCCGTTGAGCTGCTCCCCGATAGTGGAAGGGACGTTGTTTTCAAGGGCGGTCTTCAGCCCATCCAGAAGTGAGAAAATATCATCCCCTCCGACGGTCCCCTTGAATATTTTATCGCCTGTGCTATTTATCTCCATCTGTGTCCCTGGGCCTATCATAACCTGCACCGCACCGGAATCGCCATTGTAGGAACCGTCTTGCGCGAAAGGCGAGGTATCGGTTTTCTGACCGGCAAAAATATACCGCCCGTTCAACCTGGTGCTGGAAATCTGAAGCATCTGTTGATAGAGTTGATCCACTTCCACTGCCGAAGCAGCCCTGCTGTCGGCCGTGGCAGTCGCCGAGGATTGTGAAATGGCTATCTCCTTGGCCCGGGTAAGAACATTGCTGGCCTGGTTGAGGGCCGAATCTGTTAAATTCAGCCAGCTCTT
>CAYVLI010000247.1:0-4739 GCA_964452105.1 uncultured Nitrospinota bacterium | reverse complement strand
TTATTCCTTTCCTGGTGCCTGCCACCTTGAAGTCCATGTCTCCGACGTGGTCTTCGGCGCCCATTATGTCCGAGAGTATATAAGACCTGTCGCCTTCTCTCACCAGGCCCATGGCTATGCCCGCTACTTCGGCGCTTGTGGGGACGCCGGCGTCCATGAGAGCCATGGATGCACCGCAAACGGATGCCATCGAGGACGACCCGTTGGACTCCAAGATATCCGAAACTATCCTTATCGTGTAAGGGAACCCTTCGTGAAGCGGCAAGACGCGGGATATGGCTCTCTCTGATAAGGCGCCATGCCCTATCTCGCGCCTTCCCGGGTTTCGCAGAAATCGGACTTCTCCTACGGCAAAGGGCGGGAAATTATAGTGGAGCATGAAGGGTTTGGTGGATTTTCCTTCGAGGTCGTCCATGCGCTGCTCGTCCATGGCGGTACCCAGTGTCACCACGACAAGGGCTTGTGTCTCGCCGCGGGTGAACAGCGCTGAACCGTGTGCCCTTGGGAGCACGCCGACTTTCGTCCATATAGGCCTGATGTCCTTGAGCCCGCGGCCGTCTATACGAAGACCTTTCTCAACGATTAGCCTGCGGATCTCTTCTTTCTCTATGTTGTCCAGTATGCTCTTTATGGCGACCAGGTTGCCGTTCTCTTCTTCGCCGACCCCTTCAAGCACACTATTTCTTATCTCGTTTATCCGGTTCTGCCTGGACATTTTACCTGGAATGGCCAGAGCCTGCCGCAGGCCGTCCTCAGCTTCCTGGCGGATCTTTGTTTCCAGCTCCTGGTTCCTCTGGATTTGAGGGATGGTCTCTTTCTCTGCCCCGACTAACCGCCGTAACTCTTCCTGTGCCTCTATTACGGGTACCAGGGCTTTCTGCGCAAAGGCGAGGGCCTCCAACATATCTTCTTCGACTACTTCTTTCCCACCGCCTTCTACCATGACGATGTGGTCTCTCATGCCTGCCACTACCAGGTTTATGTCGCTCTCGTCCAGTTGCTCGTAAGTGGGATTTATGAGGAACTGACCATCGCACCTGCCCACCCTCACCGCACCGATGGGCTCGTTATAGGATATAGGAGAGATGTACAAGGCCGCGGAAGCCCCGAGCAGAGAGATGATATCGGGGTCGTTCATCTGGTCTGCAGAAAGGACGGTAATCAGGACCTGGGTTTCCCTGCGGTAGCCATCTGGAAAGAGGGGTCTCAGGGGGCGGTCTATGAGGCGGCTGGTGAGTACTTCTTTCTCGCCGGGGCGCCCTTCGCGTTTGAAAAATCCTCCCGGTATCTTCCCGGCAGCGTAAGCTCTCTCCCTATAATCCACGGTGAGCGGGAGAAAATCTATCGATTCCCTGGTCGTTTCCTCTGCTACGGCCGTTGCCAGCACTACCGTGTCCCCATAGGTCACCATGACGGCGCCGTGTGCTTGTTTGGCCACCAGGCCTGTTTCTAAAATTAAATTTCTTCCACCTATTTCAACTTCTACCTTTGTGGCAGACAAATTTTCTCCTCCGTTGTCGTTGAGGCCTTCTACAGCCCCGACAGTGCAATGTTTCAGGACTGGCTATTTTCTTATACCGAGGCGCTGGATCAGGTCGCTATAGCGGTTAACATCCTTGGATTTGAGGTAATCGAGAAGTTTCCTTCTCTTGCTCACCATCTTGAGCAGCCCCCTCCTGGAATGGTGGTCTTTGGTATGTACTTTGAAATGCTCGGTCAGGTATGCTATCTTTCCGCTAAGGATGGCTATCTGAACCTCTGGTGAACCGGTATCCTTGTCGTGCAATCTATACTCATCTATCAATGAAGTTTTTCCCTCCTTGTCAAGTGTCATATTTCAAGCCTCCATTAATCTCATCTCCGGCGCTGCATTGATAAATATAAAAAGGCCTCGCATCCGTTCTTTAGTTATCACAACGACTGTTCTTTGTAAAGCTGCATCAAGGTTGTATGGCGGCCAGCACCCTTTTCATTTTAAGAGCCTGTATGTCGCCTTCCAACCGCTGTATCTCTTCACTGCTCAGCAGGGCTTCGCCGACGGCTAACAGTTTATCGTCTGTCGATTTCACACACACCACATCCCCGGGGAGGAAATTGCCTCTGTTCTCTGCCGCCCAGCCCGCCTTAACGGCAGCTCCGTGTAGCACTTGGTCGATAAACTTCTCCTCTAATGTAAGTACGGGTAAGAACGAGAGGGCCCTGTCCATGGGGATAACGGCATCCTTCATTCTATCCTTTTCTGCAAGTTCTTCAAGCTTTTTAAAGCCGGAGGCGTCCTTTATCTTGAAGTCGCCCACCGACGTCCTTTCGAGGGCTGTGAGATGTGCTCCACAACCAAGATATTCCCCCAGGTCATGACATAAAGTGCGTGCATACGTTCCGCTTGAACAGCCTATTCTGAAGCGGACCAGGGGAGTGGTAAATTCTTCGAGTGAGGAGAAGGCGATGTTGATTCTCCTGGGCTTCCGCTCTATTTCCACTCCTCTTCTGGCAAGCCTGTACAGACGCTCACCTTTCACCTTCAAGGCCGAATACATGGGAGGAACCTGTTTCAGTTCTCCCTCAAAACTTCTCAGCGCCTCTTTTAACTGAACATGGTTCAGAGGGGGAACCGTTCTGGTCCTGACCACTTTCCCCCACGCATCCTGGGTGTCTGTTTGCACACCCAACTTCATTTGAACCAGATACTCTTTGGGCGTATCCATGAGGAAGGAAGTAATTTTGGTGGCCTTCCCCATGCACACCAGAAGCACCCCAGTGGCCTGCGGGTCGAGCGTACCTGCATGCCCGGCTCGTTTGGCCCTTGTGATGTTCTTGATTTTGTTGACCGCCTTCTGGGAAGTAATCCCCACCGGTTTATTCAGGTTTATAACCCCGTCGAAGACTTCTCTCATGGCCTGCGGGAAACACAAATTTCTATTTTCAGTTAAGATTAAAAACTACTATTTCATTCCAATCTGTTAATAGGCAGAGCTTCCGGCCCCGCATCGGGAGCCGGTGGGCAAGGTGCCGCTCTTTTTAACGATGAGTTTTTCAGCACTCGCTTTTATTCCACCTCTTGATAACGCTTGTGCGAAAATCATTCATTCTTCATCGAAACCGTGTGGATTATCGCTCGCTGACGCCCAGATCCCTGAGCATTTTATTTATCTTGACGCTGTACTCTGCAGATTCATCGAGTTGAAAAATCAGCTGAGGGACCTGTTTGATCCGCAGCTTCTTTCCCAGGTGCCCTCGAATGAACCCTGTGGCGCCGGCCAGCGCTTCCATAACCTCTTTCTTATTGTTTTCATCGCCGTATATGCTGATATATACTCTGGCGTGCTTTATGTCTTCACTCATCTCCACCCGGGTGATGGCCACGTGCGTCATTCTCGGGTCCTTCATCTTCCTTGACAGCAGATAGGACATCTCCTGTAGTATGAGTTCTCCTACTCTTATAAAGCGCTTGCCCTGCATCTTTAGAGGTCCTCATAGCAGTTCGATTTCAATATGAGATATTTCCATGTGGCCGTTGGCTTCCATGAAATCGACCACTTTATCCAGAACGGAGTTGGCATGGGATTTCTGGTTGCTAATCACGGCGACCCCCAGCACTGCCTTCCTGTATTTGTCGTTTTCGCCCACCTCGGCGACGGAGATATTGAATCTATTCTTCATCCTCTCTATAAGGCTCTTCAGCAGACGCCTCTTCTCCTTGAGAGAATTGTTGCCTGGTATGTAAAGCTCTACCGTTAAAATGCCGACTATCATTGCCTGAGGAAAACCATAGAACTGAGTCGAAGTCGGGACAGGCAGGGATCGGGGGGTTAAAGCTTCTTGCTCACTTCTTGAAGCTCGTAAGGTTCAAGTATATCCCCACGCTTCAAGTCATTGTATCCTTCAACGCTTATGCCGCACTCATATCCGGATGAGACTTCTCTAACGTCGTCCTTAAACCTCTTCAAGGAACCCACCTTGCCTTCATAAATCACTATATCATCCCTTATAACCCTTATATGGGAATCGCGCCTTACCAGGCCATCGGTGACGTAGCTGCCAGCCACCATGCCTATCCTGGAGATATTAAAAATTTCTCTGGCCTCGATCCTGCCCAGGATTACTTCCTTGATGAGCGGCTCAAGGAGCCCTTCCATGGCATTTTTTACATCAGAGATTAGATCGTAAATCACCGAGTAGAGCCGGATGTCCACGCCTTCGCGCGCGGCCATCTCGGAAGCCTTGGGCGCAGGCCTGACGTTAAACCCGATGATCACGGCCTCTGATGCGGAAGCCAGAGCCACATCTGTTTCTCTTATTCCGCCTACCGAACCGTGCATTATAGTCACCTTAACTTCGTCGGTGCTCAGCTTTTCAAGGGATTCGGTGATGGCTTGCAGGGAACCGTGTACGTCGGCCTTAAGCACCACGTTTAGCTCTTTGATGGCTCCTTCCGTTATGCGCTTGTAGAGGTCCTCGAGGGTAATGCGGGTGGTACCCCCCAGTGCTTTTTCCCGATGTTTTTGCTGTCTGAGGAGGCTTATCTGCCTGGCCTTCCTCTCCTCCTCCACTACCTGAAAGATGTCGCCCGCCTTGGGCACGTCAGACAGCCCGAGCACTTCCACGGGTATGGACGGTGTGGCCTCCTCTATGCGCTTTCCCTTGCTGGAGAGCATGGCCCGCACTCTGCCGTGCTCCAGGCCGCACACGAAAGGATTCCCGACTTTAAGTGTGCCTTCCTGAACCAGCACCGTACTCAC
>CAYVLI010000246.1:2770-4749 GCA_964452105.1 uncultured Nitrospinota bacterium | reverse complement strand
TAAATACGATCTGCACCGGGGAAATGATAACACCCGCCTTGTCGGGTCGGAAGTATATTAAAAATCCGTCCCCGCGTCAATTGTTACCCACCGCTTGGGTAGTAACCCGGATGCCCGGATAGCGCATGTTCTACGCGAGGCCATCTACGTGGAAGCGTGCCGGAATCCTGGGCAGCATGACGTCATGCGAAGAGCCTCGGAAGCAGTAAATCGGCTGTGGCACTAAAAAAGCCCGCCTTCGTGAAAAGAGCGAGCGTATTCTTGTTATCGTCCGGCGGCCTCGTTATGCTACCAACACCATGCGGGTTCAGACAGAATTTTCTATAAGCGCGTTCGTATAGGGCGCCTATTCCACGCAGCAGCTCTTGTACTCCATGCCGCTGCCGCGGGGAAGGCCTGTAACACCTTGTGCTCTTCCAGGTAGATACCTTATGCCGCGAGACGAAAAAGCTTGCTTTATGGGTAGGTTGTTGTAAACTTTATTATTTGTGTGTACATTATCTGCATCGCCGCGTGCTCGAAGAACCTCCGCTATGATTCTCAGCCGTAAGTAGCCTTGGAGCTTCCTCAAGACTTTCGGACGGGGCGAGTTGTTTCTCTGCAACACGATAATTAATTAAAATTGGTGAGTATACTCTATGGGCTACGGTGGGACCTTTAACATTGAGACCCTGTTCTTGAAAGTTAATCCCGTTTGCCGCATGCCTCTTCCGTATATCTCTTAACGACTCCTGAAGGGCTGTATGAAAATTTCACTCATTAACATACGCGATAAATATTTTTATTGGTCTCCCACCTCCAAATTCATGAGACGAAGGATAAAAGACCCGTATCCCGGCGGCAAAAAACATTATGTGTTTGGAGAGCCGCCGCTCGGAATAATGTACCTTTCATCTGCCCTGAAGAATGCCGGACACGAGGCGACCCTTTCGGATCAATGTCATCCGGAATACTCGGACGAGAAATTTGTGGATTCGCTCAGGAGAGAGCGCCCCGAGATGGTCGGCATCAGCTTCCTAAGTAGTACGTGTTACCAGTCTGCGTGCATCCTCTCCAGAAAGATAAAGGCCGCCCTTCCGTCCATCAAAGTCGCCTATGGCGGGGTATTCTCCACCATCAACGCACAAAAGATACTGGCTTCCGAGGCTTCGGTTGATGTGGTCGTAAAGGGGGATGGGGAGGGCGCCGTGGTTGACCTGGCGAATAACATTGACAAGCTCGGGGATATCCCGGGCATAGTCTTCAGGACGGCGGACGGCAAGGTGGTCGAGACGCCGGCCCGCGAAATGCTCGAAGACCTGGACTTGATCCCTTTCCCTGATAGAGAAAGCCTCGACATAAATTTCGTGGCATCTCTTCCCCTGGACGTGCCTGCGGTCGTCTGGGATCGTCCTTACACGACCTCGGTTTCCTCCCGGGGATGCCCTTTCGATTGTATATATTGCAGTTGTCCCACTTTCAGCGCCAGGAGGTACAGGTTCAGGTCGGCAGCGAACATTCTGAAGGAGCTCGATGAAATCCAGAAACAGGGCTACAGTTCTTTCAGCTTCCTTGACGACAATTTTCTCCTTGACCCTGACAGGGTCTCGGAGATATGCGACGGCATGATCCCGAAGAAGTATTCATTCAAGTGGGCATGTGAGGGGAGGACCGATCCCAAGGCCAATGGAGTATTCGAGAAACTCTCCGCTGCGGGTTGCGATCTGGTGATGTTCGGTATTGAAAGCGGGTCCCAGCGAGTTTTAGACAGCATAAACAAGGGGACGAAGCTCCGAGATATCGAAGAAACGGTGGCTTCTGCGAAGAAGGCGGGCATAGCTGTAGTACACGGGTTTTTCATAGTAGGGGCGCCCGGGGAGACGCCGGATGAAATAAAGAAGACTTTTGACTTCGCCGAGAAACTCAGAATAAACACCTTCGGCTTCAACTCCCTGGCTGTCTTCAGGGGAACTTCCCTCTGGAACGATGCCGTGGACAGG
>CAYVLI010000246.1:0-2670 GCA_964452105.1 uncultured Nitrospinota bacterium | reverse complement strand
CAACTCCCTGGCTGTCTTCAGGGGAACTTCCCTCTGGAACGATGCCGTGGACAGGAATCTCATCGATGAGGAAAAAGACTGGGACAAGATGTTTCCGGTTCATGCGATCTATCCCGGTGCTGTCGACTCAGCGAAATTCCTCGAGTTAAGGTCCAGATTAATCGGGCGCATCATCAAGAGGAAGATAGTCAGGAATCCTTACGAAGCGGCTAAAATCTTAAGAAGGCTGTTCAGATGCATGTCCATAGGAGACGTTTACAGGCTCCTCGCCTATTCGAGAAATAATTCGGGGGGGGAGCAGGTTGTGGGATGAGGACATCCTCTCCCGCGGGGTAAAGCGTATGGTAGTGCGTTCACGGCGTTTTATCGCGACGAGACGATACGAATGACCTTTCCCCAGCACTCTTCGTTATTTGTGTCTTGCTGAAACTGATTCCCTGAAGTGTTCCTACCTGAAAGATAGAGCCTCCGCCTGGAATATTCGTGGCAGGGCGACTATTTTCCGCAGCAGCGCTTGTACTTCAGGCCGCTGCCGCAGGGACAGGGCTCGTTCCGGCCTATCTTTCTGCCTTCTCTTCTCACTGTCTTGACTGCGGTACCGCCACCCTGTGCTTCGGGAGGGGCGGTGGCCGAAGGCATCTCCCCCCGGTGTTCGAATGTGGCGACCCGCCTTCCCATCTGGCGATCACGCTTGTCTTCACTCTCAGCTAACGTGATCTTGCTCAGGTACTCTACCGTCTCCTCCTTAATGCGCCTCACCAGATCCATGAACATGTCGTAGCCCTCACGTTTGTACTCTACGAGAGGGTCTTTTTGACCATAGCCGCGCAAGCCGATACCTTCTTTGAGGTGATCCATGTTGAGCAATTGGTCCTTCCAAAGGGTATCTATAATGTGGAGCATGACCATCCGCTCTATCTCTCTCATCTGCTCATCGCCATATTTCTCTACCTTGCGGAGGTAGTTGTCTTGCACTGTTTTAAGGATATGGTCCAACATTTCGTTGCGGTCCATCTCCTCCACATCGGATGAATGAGCGAGGTCAATGGAGATGCCGAACAGCCTGAATATTTCTTCCTGGAGGCCCGCAAGGTCCCATTCGTCCGGATAGAGATGCTCATCGGCGTACTGCTCTACCGTGTCTTCCACCAACTCTTCCATCATTTCCAGGACGTTTTCACGGAGGCTCTCACCCTTCAGAACAAGCCTGCGCTGCTCGTAAACCACTTCTCTCTGTTTGTTCATCACGTCATCATACTCGAGGAGGTGTTTACGAATATCGAAGTTATGGCCCTCTACCCGCTTCTGAGCGTTTTCTATGGCCTTGCTCAGAAGATTATGTTCGATGGGCTGGCCCTCTTCCATTCCCAGCTTCTCCATTATGCCCGCTATTCGTTCTGAACCGAAGATGCGCAGGAGGTCGTCTTCCAGGGAAAGGTAGAATCTTGATGAACCGGGGTCGCCCTGGCGGCCCGCCCTGCCCCGGAGCTGATTATCGATTCGCCGGGCCTCGTGACGCTCCGTGCCAAGTATGTGCAAGCCCCCTAACTCCGGGATTCCTTCGCCGAGGACTATGTCCGTCCCCCGGCCGGCCATGTTGGTGGCTATGGTCACCGCGCCCCTCTGCCCTGCCTGCGCCACTATCTCCGCTTCCTCTTCATGGTGCTTTGCGTTGAGCACGTGGTGCGGCACGCCATTACGCTTGAGAAGCTTGCTCAGGCGCTCCGAATTGTCTATGGATATGGTGCCCACGAGAACCGGGCGTCCTTTCTGATTCAGCTCTTTTATTTCTTCGACCGCGGCGATGAACTTTTCGCGCGCGGTCCTGTATATGACGTCCGGGTAACTGTTCCGTATTAACGGCCTGTTGGTGGGGACAACCACTACCTCCAGGTTATATATTTCCATGAATTCTTCCGACTCGGTTTCAGCGGTGCCGGTCATCCCGGCCAGTTTCTCGTACATCCTGAAATAGTTCTGGAAGGTAATGGAGGCCAGCGTCTGATTTTCGTTGGCGACTTTGACGTGCTCCCTGGCCTCAAGCGCCTGGTGGAGACCGTCGCTGTATCTCCTCCCGGGCATTAAACGGCCGGTGAACTCGTCCACTATCAGCACTTCCCCATCCACCACCACGTAGTCCACATCTTTCTTGAACAGGGTATGCGCCCTCAATGCCTGGTTTACATGATGCAGTATTTCTATGTTCGAGGGCTCGTAAAGGTTGTCCATTCCAAGAAGTTCTTCTACTTTGGGCACGCCTTCTTCGGTGAGTGAGACCGTACGCGCCTTTTCATCTATCTGATAATGCTTTTCTTTCCGCAGCCTGGGTATTATTCTATCTATCTTGTAATACTTGTCCGTGGATTCCTCCGAAGGACCGGAAATTATCAGCGGTGTCCTGGCTTCATCTATGAGGATGCTGTCCACTTCGTCCACTATGGCATAATTGAACTCCCTCTGGACGCACTCATCGATGGAGAATTTCATGTTGTCCCGGAGATAGTCGAAGCCGAACTCATTGTTGGTGCCGTAGGTGATGTCGCACAGGTAGGCCTCCTTCCTCTCCTGATCGTCCATATCGTGCTGTATGGCGCCTACCGTAAGCCCGAGGCTCCAGTAAATGGGGCCCATCCACTCCGTGTCGCGCTTGGCCAGGTAATCGTTGACGGT
>CAYVLI010000245.1:2725-4749 GCA_964452105.1 uncultured Nitrospinota bacterium | reverse complement strand
GAAGCGGATATATGCGAACTTATCGCAAGATATCTGGGGACCAGGGGTTACGAGGTCGATACGATCTGTTCCAGTAGGGAAGCTCTGGGCCTTATCAACACTAATACTCCAGACCTGGTTTTGATGGACATCCGGATGCCTGGCATGGACGGGATTGAACTCCTCCAAAACGTAAGGAACCATGACCAGGAATTGCCCATCATAATGGTTACCGCTCTCGATGATACGGAGACGGCTGTGTCCGCCATGAAAAATGGAGCTTTCGACTATGTCACCAAGCCGATAGATTTGAAGCAGTTGGACCAGAACATCAAAAGGGCTCTGGATAAGGGCCGCATGGCGCGTGATATCAGAGAATATCGTGAGAGCCTGGAAATGAAGGTAGAGGAGAGCACCACCGCTTTGATGAAGGCGGTTAAGGAGATCGAGAAGGCGCAGGGTGAGGTTAAGGAGGCTCACAGGGACACCATATATCGTCTCTCGCTGGCGGCAGAGTTCAGGAACCGCGAGACCGCTTCTCACCTGCGGAGGATAAGCGAATACTCCGTGGTTTTGGCCCGTGCCACCGGGTGGACTGGTGAGGAAATCGAAAATATAAGATTGGCCAGCATAATGCACGATATAGGAAAGATAGGCATACCAGATTCCATTTTATTGAAACCGGGCAGCCTGAACAAGGACGAATTTGAAGATATCAAGAAGCACACCATCATAGGTTACGAAATCCTCTATGGTTCGGGTTCGGATTTTCTCAGGATGGCCCAGGATATAGTGCTGACTCATCATGAAAAATGGGATGGGACGGGATATCCATTGGGGCTCAGGGGGGGACAGATACCCATTGCGGGGAGGATAGTGGCGGTGGCCGATGTCTTTGACGCCCTAACCTCCCCCAGGGTATACAAGGCCGCCTTCACCAACAAGGAGGCCTTCCGAATAATTGAGGAAGGTTCGGAGAGACACTTCGATCCGATGGTGGTAAGGGCGTTCTTCTCCTGCAAGAAAGCAATAGAGGAAGCGCAAAGAAGCAATGGTATGGAGGGCAAGTTAAGGCTTTTTTTCAGTCCTGATGAAGAGAGGGAGGATACCGATAAGGCACACAGATATTTTGAAGAGTGGGTGGATAACTTCTCAAACTAATCCATTTAGGAGAAGGGAGGTTAAAGAGGGGGGGGACACCTTTAAAGATAAAAGGCCTCCCCTCCCTCAAGAAATTTCTCAAGAGAGTATACGCGGCATGAGGCCGCTTATAGATGCTGCATAAAAACTACATCCTGCCACGCCGTGGGAGTAGTCCCTGTATCCTGCAGCTTGAAGAATGATAATCGGACGTTGATTCGGGGGAAGTCCTTATCATGCAGGATACGGGGGATAACCCCGAAAGGGCAAATATACCGGGAGAGTCCGGTATTCTACGATCAAAAAGTTACCCCATTTTTAACAAAAATCACCTGTTCCACTTCCAGAACACTCTAACTATTTGATTCTAAATCAGAAACGCCAATGGTGAGCTTAAAACTGGGGTAAGTCCTGAAAGACCTGATCACTTGTAAAATTAGCAAATGTTATGTTAGTATTGCCCGGCTTAAACACAGTTTCTCGTTTCGATTGAGTAGGAAAATGGTTTGTCCTTTATAAATAAGGAGATGTAAATTGAAAGAAAATAGTATCAAAGGGGGGTTTCTGTCCTTTATCCTGACGTTTCTGGTGTTCGCTCTGCCGGCGTTTGCACAGCTAACGACGACCGACCTGGGGACGCTCGGCGGGTCCGAGAGCTACGCTATCCAGATCAACGATAATGGCCAGGTCGTGGGCCAAAGCTCTACTGCCTCGGACGAATTCCATGCCTTCTTCTGGACCGCTGCGGACGGGATGACCGACCTGGGGACGCTCGGCGGGCAATCCAGCGATGTTTACGCCATCAACAATAATGGTCAGGCCGTAGGCGAAAGCTCTACTGCCTTGGGCGAATGGCACGCCTTCCTCTGGACCGCTGCGGGCGGGATGACCGACCTGGGGACGCT
>CAYVLI010000245.1:0-2625 GCA_964452105.1 uncultured Nitrospinota bacterium | reverse complement strand
TGCTTGGCGGGGATTATAGCGACGTTTCCGCCATCAACGATAATGGTCAGGTCGTGGGCGGGAGTACTACTACCACGGCCGACTTTCACGCCTTCCTCTGGACCGCGGCAGACGGGATGACCGACCTGGGGACGCTCGGCGGGAACTTCAGTTCTGCTTACGCCGTCAACAATAATGGTCAGGTCGTGGGCGGGAGCACTACTGCCTTGAACGAATGGCACGCTTTCCTCTGGACCGCTACGGGCGGGATGACCGACCTGGGGACGCTCGGCGGGGATTATAGCGACGTTTACGCCATCAACGATAATGGTCAGGTCGTGGGCCAAAGCACTACTGCCTTGAACGAATGGCACGCTTTCCTCTGGACCGCTTCAGACGGGATGACCGACCTGGGGACGCTCGGCGGGGGTGATAGCTACGCTTCCGCCATTAACAGTAATGGTCGGGTCGTGGGCGGAAGCACTACTGCCACGACCGATTTTCACGCCTTCCTCTGGACCGCTTCAGACGGGATGACCGACCTGGGGACGCTCGGCGGAAATTCAAGCGATGCTTTCGCCATCAATAATAATAGTCAGGTCGTGGGCGAGAGCACTACTTCCTCGGCCGAATTCAACCACGCTACCCTATGGGAAACTAAAACAAACCAACCACCCGTTGCCACCGCGGATTTCATCTGTATTAGTGGGGAGGAGGAGGACGAAGGGCTTTTCCAGATCGTTGCCACAGCCACCGACCCTGACGACAATCTGGAATCTGTGGTTGCCTTAATAGAACTTCCCAGCTTTGACGGCTTCGACATTAAACTGAAGACGAAGAGTGAGGTCAAAGTAAAATTAGACCTGGAAGATGAGAAGCTGGAGATAAAGGGTCCGGATCCGGGAGCGATCCTGGACGAGATGCTGGAGAACGGCGGCTTCCTGGTGGAGAATGGGCAGTACGTTAAGGTTGAGATCGATGATGAGTTGAAGTATGAACTAAATTTCGACGACGGCATATTAAAGATAGAAGCCCCCGAGGTGACACTGCGGGTCATAGCCACCGACACCGAGGGCGCAACTGATACGGCGATAGCAAACCCTGACTTCACATCAGAGAGCTGCGCTTTTGCTGATGACGACGATGATAATGATAGCCACGGTGAAGATGAAGATAACCACCACGATGGTAACCATCATGAAGATGACCATCATGATGATAACCACCACGATGATAGCCACCACGATGATAGCCACCACGATGATAGCCACCACGATGAATAAACGAGCGGCTTTGATAAGCTCCGCTCAATAAAATACCCGAAGGGCGGGAGTTTCGCAGTGACGAGCCTCCTGCCCTTTCTTTTTGGAACGATTGAAAGCTGAAAAATCAAGATGTTGTTGACGCGGTTCAGGTTGGCGGCCTCCCAGTATTAAAGAAACGTGTCTCTTGTCTTGAAAATGGGGAGGGAGACTCCTTCCCTGCAGGCAGTATAAGGACTTCTCCCGAAAGAGATTTAGCCGTAGCTTGGAAGCGAATGGAAGCAATCATTGCTTTCCCTGACGCTTAGCAGAGGTAAAAAAGATTATGAAGTCGTTTTTGCTTAAACTGTTAGAAATTGTTTTGCCCCTGACCGCTCTTCTTTCACGCGAGGGGAGTCCGGATTCACATCAGGAATCCCCGGAACCCGAAGAATCTCCGAGATGGCCTTACAATATTTTCTCGATAGGTTAGGATATCCCTTCCCTGAGCTGCTTCACGTTGGCTGTGGCAGATGAGAGCAGCATGGCCAGGTCTGAGGAACACGTCAGGCATCGCATGCCTTTCCTGTACCAGCCGACCAAGGACTGAACGTCCCCCAGATGTATGCCCGCCGCAACGCCATGGCGACTGCATCCAGCTATGACATTCTCTATGGCATCCAACACGGTGGGATGGTTGAATTCACCCGGCAGGCCCAGGTCTATGGAGAGATCGTAGGGGCCCACTAAGGCCACGTCTATGTTTCCCACTGACAGAAGGTCGTCGATGTTCTCCACTGCCTTCCTGCTCTCTATCTGAATGATGATCATGCTCTCATCGTTCATGCGGCCGAGCAGTTCCGGCAGGGCCATCCGCTGGTAGTCTGTATGGATGGGTCTTATTCCGTAGCCCCTCTTTCCCAGCGGCGGATACTTGACTGCTCGCACAACGCTCTCTACCTGCTCCCTGGTCTCGACGCGCGGCACCATCAGACCCTGTGCCCCGGCGTCGCAGGTTCGGGCCATGAGGTGGTAGAGAGGGTCCGGCACGCGCACGACGCAGGCCAACCCCATGGATTTGGCGGCCCTGATAAGGCCTGTAACGGTCTCCAGTGTGTAGGATGAATGTTCGGTATCGATGATGACGAAGTCGAACCCTGCGGCGGCCAGCACCCTGCCCATTTCTGCGGAGGTGAACTCCAGAGTCATTGTGCCGATGATGGGTTTACCTTCTTCGAGCTTCTTTTTGGCGTTGTTCGTCTTCAAACTGCACCCCCTGCGTTTAAGAGTCGCTTAATGATGCGCCGTCCCAAAAATCCTGTATAGAACAATTGTGCCAGATTTTGTCGGGAAGATAAAATTAAAATGATGGCGCTGGCTTTCCGTTAAGTATCAGGCATCATAT
>CAYVLI010000244.1:0-4799 GCA_964452105.1 uncultured Nitrospinota bacterium | reverse complement strand
ACGCTGCATATACGGGCGTGTGCGTACTGAACATAATATACCGGGTTCTCCTTGGACTCCTTCCTGGCCAGGTCCATATCAAACTCCAGGTGGGCGTCGCAACTTTTGGTCAGGAACCAGAAGCGAGCCGCATCCTTACCCACTTCCTTCACCACCTCCGAAAGGGGTATAAACTCTCCCGCCCTGGTGGACATGCTCATCCGTTGACCGCCTGAGATCAACTGGACGAACTGCACCAGCAACACCCCGAAGGCCTCCGCCGGATAACCCAGGGCCTCCACCATCCCCTTAACCCGGGGCACGTAACCGTGGTGATCCGCCCCCCAGATATTGATCAAATGCTGAAAACCCCTGTCAAACTTGTTCTTTAAATATAATATGTCCGACGCAAAATATGTGTACTGACCGTTGGCACGGATTACCACCCAGTCCTTTTCATCCCCCAGCGAGGTGGCGCGAAACCATTGCGCGCCCTCATTCTCGTAAATGAGGTCCGCCTCGCGCAGCCTCTCCAGCATCTCCTTCTCCGCCAGGCCGTCATAAAGGCTCCGTTCGCTGAACCAGTTATCGAAAGTTACTCCGAAATCCTCAAGATCCTCCTTAATCCGGCTCAGGATAAGGTCTTTGCTAAACTCCGAGAAATATGGGATAGCTTCAGCCGGTGGAGTTTTAAGATAAGCATCCCCCTTTTTGAGAATCACGTCCCTGGCTATCTGGCCTATATATTCGCCTCTGTAACCGTCTTCAGGAAAGGACGCCTCGGCCCCCAAAGATTCCAGATACCTTGCGTAAACAGACCTGCCCAGAAGCTCTATCTGGTTCCCCTGATCGTTTACGTAGTACTCTTTTCGGACATCAAAACCCGTTTTTTTGAGAAGATTAGCCAGGGCATCGCCCACGGCAGCCCCACGGCCATGCCCCACGTGAAGCGGGCCGGTGGGGTTGGCGCTGACGAATTCTATCTGGACCCTAACGCCTTTGCCAACATCAGAGGAACCGAAGTCCTCTCCTTCCCTCACTATACTTCTGAGACATTCGAACCAGTGTCGGGGTTTTATAACGAAGTTGATGAATCCAGGGCCGGCTACCTCCGCCCGCTCCAGCAGGTCTATAGAATTCTCTATGTTATCGAGGAGCACTTCCGCCACGGCCCTGGGAGGTTTCCCCTGTTCCGAAGCCAGTATCATGGCAACATTCGTGGCAAAGTCGCCGTGGATGGGGTTAGCGGGCCTGGAAACTATCTCTTCTTTGCCTTCGATAATACTTTTCAGCCTGTTTGAAGAAGAGAGTTGTCCCTGCTTATTTAACTTAATAAGCGAGTCCCTAAGTATTTGTTTTAACTTTTCTTTCACCGCTCATCCCGATTGTTTTATTTTCTGAATTTCTAATATACCCCAAGCACCCTCAAAGTCAATGAAAAAATCTAAATTTAAGCAACACTTAAAACCCCCTCCACCCACTCATTAAACAGGTGATTACATCTCCAAGAATCTCAGCGTCTTCAGCTCCTTGCCTACGTTATAGGCTACGTGGTTATAAATTATATTCCTGGCCTCCTTGCGCAGACCCGAGTTCAGTTTTATGCGGCTCGACCTCCTCAAGTCGAGCCCCAGTGCAGCGCGCAGATAATTCAAACACCCCATGGACAGCGGCGCCTGTACACCCGCCCCCACCCCGCAGCGGCCGCAGACCACTCCCCCCCTCGCCGGGCTGAATCTGAGTCTGTCGCCCTTCAGAGCCTTCCCACAGACTATGCAATCTTTCAGGTGCGGCTGGTAGCCTGATAAGGAAAACGCTTTCACGACGAAACTGAGCCCAAGATTGTGACCCTGGCCGCCTCCATGAAGGAGCACTATCGCCTCCAGAGAGAGATTATATAGCGGGGCGTCAGCCTCGCCGGGCCCGCAGCAGAGCTCCAGCGCCTCCGCCATGCAGCAGGCGGTCATCATCCGCTCCAGGCTATCGCCCAGGTCATGAACTGCTATCGGGTCGCACTGGGTCATGCGATAAAGCCCCTGTCTTTCGTTGCCCAGGTAGATAACCCTGTGTGCCGAGAGCAGCCCGAAAAGACCGCAGTACCTGCTCTTTAAGATGCGAGCTCCCCTGGCCACGGCTTTTATTTTGCCGAAGTCTCTGGTGAACATGGTTACCAGGAGATCCGCCTCGCCCATACGGGCGGCATTGATTACGATGGCTTCGGTTTCGTAAAGTGCCATAGATGCTTGACGCTATCGGTTAGGGGTTTCGAAAGAGGAAATATGCCGGGGGAAACCCATCAGGACGTTGAAGCCGACGAGTTGACATCAGCTACTATCCATAATGCCCCAACTCCTTGATATATCTGTCTATATCTCTCCAGCGCTTCCTGGTCTTCACCCAGAGATCGAGGTGCATCTTCTCCCCGAAAATCCATTCCATCTCCCTGCGGGCCCGGCTCCCTATCTCCCTGAGCATGGACCCTCCCTTGCCTATCACGATCCTTCTCTGTGAATCGTGCTCAACGAATACCGTGGCTTCCACCCTGGTCAGGCCTTCTCTGCCCCGGTCAACCTTTTCCACCACCACGGCCACGGCATAGGGAATCTCCTGATGACACAGCTCTATGGCCTTCTCCCTTATTAGTTCAGACATGAGGAACTCTTCGGGCCGGTCCGTGTACATCCCCTCCGGGAAATAAGGCGGCCCTTCAGGCATCCGCTCCAGGGACAGTTCGAGGAGAAGCTCTACATTCTCCCCCGTGAGGGCAGAGATGGGTATGGTCTCCTCGAAGTCCATGGCCCTGTTGTAAGCGTCCATGAGAGGGAGCAACTCCTCTCTCCTCATCAAGTCGGTCTTGTTTATCAGGAGGAAGAAAGGGGTGTCCGCCTTTCTCAGTTGCGGGAAAACGTACTTCGCATCCTCTCCCACATTAGCCCTATCGTCCGTCATGTAGAGCACCAGGTCCACCTCCTTCAAGGTGTCCAGTGCAGTTTTGACCATATACTTATTTATGAGCGACCTGGCTTTGTGGATTCCGGGCGTATCCAGAAAGACCAGTTGCCCGTTCTTGTAATTCCTTACACCCGTTATCCTGTTCCTGGTGGTCTGAGGCTTCTCCGTAATTATCGAGACCTTGCGCCCCAGCACTCTGTTCATGAGCGTCGATTTGCCCACGTTGGGTCTGCCCACGATGGCCAGGAACCCCGATTTATGCGTCTGTTCTTGCATATGCCTGCTCAAGAATCGCCCGTGTGGTCTCTACTGCGGAATATAACCGCACACTCCGGCGTTTCATTCCCCTTCGCAATTAATATAACCCGTTATACTCATATCAGTTTGACGCTCAACTCCCGCAACTGCCCCTCGCCCACCTCCGAGGGCGCATCGGTCATAAGGCAGATGGCCCGGTTGGTTTTGGGGAAGGCTATGGTATCCCGCAGCGACCTTGCGCCGGCCAGTATCATTATTATCCTGTCCAGCCCGAAGGCGATGCCCCCGTGCGGCGGCGCTCCATACTCCAGCGCATCCAGCAGAAAGCCGAACTTCACCAGCCGCTCCTCTGAGCCTATGCCCAGGAGTTCGAACATCCTGTTCTGCACCTCTCTGCGGTGTATCCTGATGCTGCCCCCGCCTATCTCGTTCCCGTTCAGAACCAGGTCATGGGCCTTGGCCTTGACCGCCAGCGGATCACTGGCCAACAGCTCGATATCCTCATCCATGGGCGCCGTGAAAGGATGATGTACGGCGGTGTACCTCTTCTCCTGTTCATCGTATTCCAGCAAAGGAAAGCCGGTAATCCAGGTCAGGGCGAACGAACTATTGTCGATAGCCCCTATCTTGTCGGCTACCTTGAGCCTCAGTTTCCCAAGGATGGGCAACGCCTTCTCGCCTTCTTCCGCCGCAAGCAGAATCATGTCGCCGGGCTTGGCCCCGAAATGAGCCAGCAGCGCCTCCGCCGCTCCCTGAGGAAAGTTCTTGAGCAGCGGTGATTGGGCGCCCTCATCCGTGCATCGCACCCAGTACGTGCCCCCGCCCCCCGCCTCTCTGGCGAAATCGGAAAGCTCGTCCAGCTCCCTGCGGGAAAATCCGGCGCACCCTTCCAGGTTTATGCCCCTTATGGAACCCTGCTTCTCCAGGGCTTCCCTGAAAGGCGCGAACTCGACTCCGGAGAGAATTTCCGTTGCGTCGGAGATTTCAAACCCGAACCTGGTATCGGGGTTATCCGCCCCGTACCTGTCCATTGCCTCCCGATAGCTCATGCGCGGGAAGGGCAGCGGCAGCTCGATACCCTTCGCCTGCCTGAACATCTCCGACACCATCTGCTCCATTATCTGGAACAGGTCCTCCTGCTCTATGAAGGACATCTCAATATCTATCTGCGTGAACTCAGGCTGCCGGTCGGCTCGCAAGTCTTCATCCCGAAAACATTTCACTATCTGAAAGTAGCGGTCGTACCCCGCTATCATGAGTATCTGCTTGAACAACTGCGGCGACTGGGGCAGCGCATAGAACTTTCTCGGGCTGACCCTGCTGGGCACGAGATAATCCCTCGCCCCTTCCGGCGTGCTCTTGGTGAGCATGGGAGTCTCCACCTCGATGAAGCCATGAGAGCTCAGAAAGTTACGCACACACAGGGCAACCTTGTGACGCAGGCGCAGGCAGCCCTGCATCTCCCCGCGCCGCAGGTCGAGGTAGCGGTATTTTAGGCGTACATCCTCCCCCACCTCTATCTCCCTGTTCAGAAGAAAAGGGAGAGATTTGGATTCGTTCAGAATACGCATATCGCTTGCCAGCACTTCCACCTCGCCGGTTGTCAGGTT
>CAYVLI010000243.1:0-4806 GCA_964452105.1 uncultured Nitrospinota bacterium | reverse complement strand
CTGGGAACGGACCAGCTCCACTTGGTAAGCTGGCGATTAATCTCCACCATGTCCGGCGATTCGGTGAAGGTATCTCGGCCGCTTATGCGGGAATCCTGGTCGGTTGCAACCACCACAAGAGGTACACCATCACGCATTGCACCGTACATACATCCGGTGGCGTTGGCCGTGCCGGGTATCATGTGAAGGCTCACAAACGCCGGATTCCTCGTGGCACGGGCATATCCATCGGCCATCGACATCACTCCGTTCTCATGGACACCGAGCATGTACCGTATGTCTTCCCTGCCGGCCAGCGCATCCAGAAGCGGGACCACCGTGGTTCCGGGCAGCCCGAAAATATACTCTATGCCCTGAGCCACCAGCGTATTTAACAAAACCTCCGCACCGGTTATCTGAGTCATAATCTCCTCCATCTGGGGGGGGTGGGCTTGATACGCCCGTCAAACTAATGCTTGACCGGCCCCGCCCTCATCACCTGTCCCGGTAGCTTTTTACCCAGAATTGATTCGACCATTCGAGCGCAATCCACCAGCTCGGATAGGTCTATGCCCGTCTCTATTCCCATCTCATTCAGCATGTTTACCACATCGGAACTGGCAATGTTACCAGTGGCGCTGGGAACGAAAGGGCAGCCCCCGAGGCCGCCGATGGTGCTGTCGAAAAATGTGCATCCCGCCTGCATGGCCGCCAGGACGTTGGCCAGGCCCGAACCCCTGGTGTTATGGAAGTGCGCAGAAACAGGAACATCTCCTACCATCGCCTGCAGCCTCGAAAAAAGCTCATAGACCTGCCCGGGATTACCCATCCCCGTAGTGTCCGCAAGTCCTATGGCCTCCACCCCGACGGAAAGGAAAGATTTCGCTATCCGCAGGACGTTCTCCATGGGTACCGTCCCTTCAAAATTGCAGCCGAAGGAAGACATCACACCCGCCCTTACCTCCATGCCTGTTTTCTGAGCGGCTTCTATGATGCCCAGGACTCTATCCAGGGCTTCCTGAACGCTCATGTTCACGTTGTTGCGGCTATGGCTTTCGCTCGCCGATACACCCACATCGATGATTTCGATCCCGCTGTCCATCGCCCTCTGGAGCCCCCGCTCGTTGAGCACCAGCGCCGAATATTTAACCCCCTCAGCACGCCGGATGCGCTTCAGCACCTCTTCTGCATCGCTCAACTGCGGCACCCATTTCGGGTGAACGAATGAAGTAACCTGTATTTCCTTCAGGCCAGTGCTGGAGAGGGCATCAATAATCTTCACCTTGTCCTCGGTTGAAATGACCTCCTTCTCATTCTGAAAGCCATCCCTTGGCCCCTGCTCTACGATCGTTACCGACTCAGGCAGCCGCATATTCATACCTCACCCCCTCATATCAATGCTCAAAGTTTCTTATGAATCTCCTTTAAAATCCGCCTTGCACGAGCTTCATCTCCAAATATTCCCACTCGTATTCTGATCCTGGTTATAGACGGAGATAACGACTTAAACCTTATGGCGATATCTTTCCCGTCCGAAAACTCCGAGTCAATCTCGGCGGTTACTTTGTCCTTCATATCTTTTTTAACAGGGAGTTCAAGCGATTGCAGCGCTCCTATCGTCGCGTCATGCGCCTTGTTGACCGAAACCTGAAGCTGTTCCTCCAGATATCCCTTGGCGTATAGCATCGTTCCCGCACCACCGGCGGCCCCCGCCCCCAGCAGGAGCGGCGCGCAACCGCCAACCAGCAATAATCCACCCAGCAAAACGGCTACAACCCCATATTTTTTAGCCACAGGCAACCTCCTTCTCCGGAATTGAAAAAATCCTTATACCCACGTATAATTAACAGATTAGAAATTATATTATACCACGTCTGAGGGAACATTAAATGGAAAAAGCCATCCCGGTAGAAGGCTCCTTTCCTCCGAATAACCGACTACATATTAATTCCAAACCAATTAATCATGAGTAAATGAACGAACAGGGATGAAAATTTTACATGCAGTTCTTGTAATTTTTTACTTGACAATACCAATTAATCTTAATATAGATATATAGTAGATATATGGGCTTCGTGAAATAGAGATGTTAACCCTGACGATTTAAATATAATCGTTGAAGGGCTAACCTTCCGAAAGGTAGGGGCGCAAAGCCACCGGCCTACGTTCACTCTAATTGTTAAGTGAATAGGGCAGCGGGGTTGCTAAACGACGGGATATATACGCCCGCTTCTTTTCGGAAGCGGGCTTTTTTTATGCCATTTCTGCTTGTGGATTGATGCAGTTAAATACCTTAATTAAACGCATCTCTCTCTGGAGGAATAGAAATATTTGAACCTTAAAAACAATAGGAGGATACATGGACGAGGACCATGCCAGAACAATATCTGGGAAACGTCTTGAACCTCAAAAACAGGAGTTTTGAAAATGAGTGATAACCAATGCCATTTTTACAAGATAGGCGGGAATCGCTGCACCATGAGGACATCCAGAGGCAAGCACTTCTGCACCCTGCATCAGAAAGCGCTTTGCAAGTTCACCGGTGAAGAACTAATCAAAGAGCTCACTTCGACGACCCGTTCATATCTGAGGCTCTCATCCACACACCAGGATGCCTGCCAGGATCCGTTAAGTTCACCGGATACTGTACCCGTTCTTTCAAACTTGATTTATGAAGCGCTTAACCGCGGTTACAGGTACAAAGACCTCAAGGTTCATATTAATACTATTTTAAATGACTGGCAGTCAATGAAGTATTTGCGAATAGTATAACGTTTGAAACAAATTTATACCGTTTTGCAAACGTTGCTATCAACTATTATTAAACCCGATGTAATTTATTTTATTTATGAATAAACATTATTGGCAATCTATTTCAATTACTACATTAAATCCTCGTAATAGGCGAATTATATTGACTGAAGGGAGAGTTTGCATTTAGTTCTTTTGTTTGATTTTTGTTATCAAACTTTAATTTCTTCGATACCGATAGGGAAATATAAATCACTTCATAATGCATAATATTCATCTATCGCAGACAAAGGCAATCGAGACCATAAAGGCAGAAGAGGCGGTCGTGAAGTTAGCAAAATCAAAAGAAGGAATGGCCCTGTTGATTGTCATGGCTATCTTGGCCCCGTTGATGACGGTAGGTGTTCTCGGCCTCTATTCCGCGGCAGATAAAAGCAGACAAGTGACCATAGAGAGGTTGCAAGGAGAAGTCCTTTATCTGGCCGATGCAGGGATAAGCTTTGGAGCCGCACAATTGAAGCTGGATGACGCAGACGGCTTCGAAGACAATGAACTGACCATAGCCTATCCTGAAGAAACCGCAACCATAAACTCAACAAATTACACCATGCACAACTGGGTGGATGCCACATCCATGAATGCCGGGAAAATATATAAGGTCTGGCTCGTGGATAACGACGATACCGGCTACACAGGAGGGCGCTCAAACGATACCTTCGGGTCCGACAATATCGATAACGACGAAGCTGTGGTGCTGGTTTCAAAAGGGTGGCTGGAAGACGGAAGTGGAAACGAACTCACCGGTGCAACCGTAAAAGGCCTCTATAAGAGGGTGCCTTATGAGCCGAAGTTCGCTATCCTTTCTGACGGGGATATTACCTTCAACGGCAACATCAGCGTCCTGAGCTCCATTCCATCGGTCCATACCAACAAGGACTTCGTCAGCATAGGAAACTCCGACGTGGCTGAAGGTGATGTTACCGCCTCCGGCACAGTTTCCGGCGATGTCAACCTGGTCAGCGGTGGAAGCACCGGCATCAGCGATGCACAGGTAGTGGATATACCTCCCATAAGCCCTGATTATTATAAATCCATTGCCAAAGCCCTGGTAATAGATATAACCGATATCAATACGGTCGCCTCTCAACCGCCAGGCGGTGCAGGAGACCTTTATGAGAACGCCGCGGCTACAGAGTGTCTCTTCTTGTTCAGAGCACCGCCTAACGCTTCTACAACGGTCAACATCGAGTTTAACGGAGGCTGTCCGGACAGCCCTGCGACCATGCCTCTGGGCGGAGTGATATACATAAACGGAAACGTAACCGTAAAAGTTGTCGGTAATTCCTGGCCCGCCGTAGTTCTGGCTACAGGCAAAATAAAGTTCTCAACTACGACGAGTTTGATAGGCCACCCGGACCTCGAAGGCGTTGCTGCTGTGGCAGGCGGGGAGATAACTTTTGCAGGCGCCGTCTCCATAGGAACGGCAGGCAACCAGCTCGGTCTCTATACGGCTTCACACTTCGAATTTTCCGGTGGAGGCAATAAAGCCATCAACGGCCCCATGATATCCAATGGAGAATCAGAGCTCAGCCCTTTGAGCGGGAATATCACCGTCACTTACGACAACAAGACACCGCCCCTCAACGGCCCCCTCATCGGCAAACTCATATCCTGGATACAGATAGAGTGATGGGATTCGCTAACGCAGGTGGAAAGCATAATTTCGCCACTCGCGTTAGCTCCTGATATAGCCCTTTATGAGGCCCCTTGAGACGACCATCTTGTGCACCTCGGAAGGGCCCTCGCCGATGCGGCGGAAGCGCGCTTCCCTGAGCCAGCGCTCGAGGGGATACTCTCTGGCCAGGCCGTAGCCGCCGAATATCTGTACGCAGCGGTCTATAATGTTCCACAGAATATCCCCGCTGTAAAGCTTGCAGATGGAGGCTTCGATCCGGTAGTCCTCTCCACGGTCGTGCTTCCAGCAACCCTCCCAGGTCAACCAGCGGGCGGCGCGTATCTCGACCTCGGATTCGGCCAGCATCCACTGGATGGCCTGCCGCTCGCTCAGCAGCTTTC
>CAYVLI010000242.1:0-4818 GCA_964452105.1 uncultured Nitrospinota bacterium | reverse complement strand
TTGTTTAGCGGTCTCCGCCGTTGACGAATATGGCCTGTCCTGTGATGTAACCGGCTTTGTCCGAGGCCAGAAAGGCTACTGCTTCTGCGATCTCTTCCGGTTGCCCCATCCTGCCTATGGGCATTCCCTCCAGGAATACGCGTTTTTCTTCTTCGCTGCGCTGGGCTATACCCTCGCGGGCCATATCCGTCTCTATGAGGCCCGGACAGACGGCGTTTATGCGTATATTGTTCCTGGCTTCTTCCTTGGCGACTATCTGCGTCAGTATACTCAGCGCCGCCTTGGAGGTGGTATAGATGGAGCTGTTGGGAGGATACCACTTGATTATGTTGGAGGCTATGTTCACGATGTTACCGCCCCCCCGCTGGCGCATGTGCGGAAGGACCGCTTTCATGCTGTAAAAGGGGCCGTGGAGGTTTACGTCTATGACCCTGTGCCATTCCTCGACATCCGCATCTATGAAGGCGCCCGCGGCAGATATTATGCCAGCGTTATTTATTAGTATGTCTATTCCGCCCATCTCCTCGATGGCCCGGCCGACCATGGCGGCTACCTGTTCTCTGTCCGAAACGTCTGCCTGATGCGAGAAGGAGCGTCGGCCCATCTCTTTTAGCTGCGAAACTACTTCTTCCGCGGCTTTCGAGCTGGCCTGATAGTTTACCACTACGTCTGCTCCCTCGCGGGCGAGTGTGGTGCAGATGGCGCGGCCGATACCCCTGGAGCCTCCGGTTACCAGGGCTGTCTTTCCCTGTAAACTCATCTTCTTTTCTCCTTCTCCGTTTTCATGAATAGAGGCGACGACTGTTTTTCTACAGGTTGTCGGGTACAGTTAGCCGGTAGCACAGCGGGCGCGGCGCGGCGCGCCCCTATCGACAGTCTTATGTTCGCCTGCGATGCAACGCTGGGGGGCAGGCAGGACTATTTAGTGTTGAAGGCTTCTTCGGCTATCTGAATGGCGTTGAGGGCGGCTCCTTTGCGCAGGTTATCGGCCACCACCCACAGGTTCAGGGCGTTGGGGTTGAAAAGGTCCTCTCTAATCCTGCCCACGAATACTTCGTCCCTGCCCGAGGCTTCCACGGCCAGGGGGTATTCGTTCTTGGAAGGGTCGTCCACCACCTGAACACCGGGGGCGCCCCTCAGAAGTTCTTTTGCTTTTTCAGCGGATATCTTCTCCTCCGTCTCTATATAGACCGATTCTGAATGGGCGTAGAAGACCGGCACCCTGACGGTGGTGGCGGTGACGGCCATGTCGTAATCTTCCATTATCTTGCGGGTCTCGTTTATCATTTTTATCTCTTCGAAGGTGAAGCCGTTGTCCTCGAACCTGTCTATGTGCGGCAGGCAGTTGAAGGCGATCTGGTGTGGATAGACGCTGCACTCTACTTCCTTGAAGCTCATGAGGTTGCGAACCTGGCTCTCCAGTTCATAGACGGCTTTTTTACCGGTGCCGGAAACGGACTGGTAGGTGGAGACGATAACTCTCTTTATGCGGGAATAGTCGTGAAGCGGTTTCAGCGCTACCACCATCTGTATGGTGGAGCAGTTGGGGTTCGCTATGATACCGTTATGTTCGGATATGGCATGGGGGTTTACTTCGGGAACCACCAGGGGCACGTCCGGCTCCATGCGGAAGGCGCTGCTGTTATCCACGACGACGGCGCCGCTCTTCGCCGCTGCTGGGGCGAACTGCTTGCTGCGTGCTCCGCCGGCGGAGAATAGCGCGAGTTCAACACCGTTAAAAGAGTCTTCCCGGAGAACTTCCACCTTGATGCTTTCTCCATTAAACTCGAGCTTCTTCCCTTCGGAGCGCTCCGATGCGAGAAACCTCATATTGGCTACGGGGAACTTGCGCTCCTCAAGGATGGAAATAAATACTTCTCCCACTGCACCGGTGGCGCCTGCGATGGCTACGTTAAGACCGTTACCAGACATTGCCTAACTCTCCTGTACTCCATTTAAAATGTGTTTTCGGGCAAGGCAGACTTCGCCCTGCAGAATTTTCATTGCTCCGATTGCCCCTGAACACGATCACGGGGCGATATTTCCTTATTCCGCGCTTTGAATCTCCTTCAGAATCAGTTTACCCATTTCGGCGGTGCCCACCTGAGTAGACCCGCGCTGCATGATGTCCGGCGTCCGGTAACCCTGGGCGAGCACGCTGGAAATGGCGTTTTCTATGGTCTGCGCTTCGCGAGGCAGGTCGAAGGAATATCTCAGCATCATCGCCACCGAATTGATCATGGCTATGGGGTTTGCTTTGCCCTGCCCGGTTATATCCGGCGCTGTCCCGTGGACCGGCTCGTACAGCCCTACATCGCCTCCTATGCTGGCTGAGGGCAGCATTCCGATGGACCCGGTGAGCATGGCCGCTTCGTCGCTTAGTATATCGCCGAACAGGTTTCCCGTGACGATGACGTCGAACTGACTGGGATTGCGTATCAACTGCATGGCACAGTTATCCACGTAGAGGTGATTGAGTTCGACCTGGGGAAATTCAGCGGATACTCCGTTTACCACCTTGCGCCACAGTTCTGAGGATTCCAATATATTAGCTTTATCCACGGAAGTCAACTTCTTGCGCCTTTTCATTGATATATCGAAAGCGGTGCGGGTTATGCGCTCGATCTCCGGGGTGGTATAGACCAGGGTATTGATTCCTCGCTGCCCTCCGTCGTAATTCTCGATGCCTTTGGGCGCGCCGAAGTAGATGCCTCCGGTGAGCTCCCTGATCACCATGATATCCACGCCTTCGATTACTTCTCTCTTGAGAGTGGATGCGTCTATCAGAGGGGGATAGAGGATGGCGGGGCGCAGGTTGGCATACAGGCCGAGCTCTCCGCGCAGCCCTATGATGGCGCGTTCGGGGCGGATGGAATAATCCAGCTCATCCCACTTCGGACCGCCCACTGCGCCCATGAGAACGGCGTCGCTCTTCCTGCACAGGTCCAGCGCTTCGGGGGGCAGGGGTATGCCTTTATCGTCTATGGCGGACCCGCCCACCAGGGCGACCTCTGTCTCTATGTGGTGCCCGAATAGACTGCAGACGGCTTCCAGGGCTTTTTTCCCTTCCTCCATCACCTCGACGCCTATCCCGTCTCCGGGAAGGACGGCTACGTTCATATTCATGTTGACCTCCGCAGTTTGCAGTTAGTATTCCAGATTATTCATAAACGGGCGACCAGCTGGTCGCCCCTACCAATAAATCGTGATTATTGCCTTACATGTTTATGTTGATTTTCCAGCCTACGCGGTAGCGCTGGTGGCACTGGGGGCATATCAGATATATTTCCGCTCCTGCGCCGTCCTTTTTCAGGGCGGTGTGGAACCCGTCTGTGTAGCCGCACACTTCGCACCTGTAGAACTCGCCTTCGACTTTTTTTACGATTATCTCTTTTTCAGCGCCCATTTCCATGGTCATTTACCTTTGCTTGTATGAGCTCGTTTATCTATCTCTTCGTATATGGCTCGTGCAAGCTCATCCCCGCGGAGTCCTTCCTTGAGCTTCCGGGTGACAAAGCCTCCTAAGCCTCTGAAATCGGCCTTCTTGTCCGCGCCGTAGGCGTAAGCTCTGGAAGCCTTTTCGATGCTCTTCATATCCGCTCCTCTGTCGAGCATGCTGCTCACGAGCTCGGATGCTTCGTTGACGGGGACGCCCCTCCTGGCGGCCAGGCTCATGTACATGCAGGCCTCATCCGCATCTTTCCCCTTCAGTTTTCCGGCGCCGACTTTTTTCTTCAGCCTTTTCTCGGCGTTCTCTAACTTTTTATTGAACGCCTTTAGCTTCTCTTTGTCTCTCTCTGGATCGAGGCCCGGCGGCAGTTTATCGCGCCAGCCTTCCTTCTCACCCTTGCTCCATCCGGGAGGCAGGCCTCCGATGAAACCTCTCTTTTCGCCTTTATGGAAACCGCTGGGGAGTTTGCCCTCTTTTTTATGAAGGCCTGGTGGCGTTCCCGTCGCCCCCTTTCCCTTACCCCCTCCCAGGGCCTGGTGACCCGCCTCCGAGAGCAGTAAGATGGAAAAGGCCAGAATCAGCAGTACACTGAGACTCTTTGCCCGCCTCATTTCAAAGCCCTCCTTGAATATGGGAACAATATCCTGTCAACTCCTTACTTCAGGAAATTGTATATGCAGGGGCCTTCGGGGTCGTCGGGGAAATCCATTATGTACCAGGCCTTGCCTTTGCGCTCCTCCGGTATAATCTGGCCGCCGATTACGCAATGGGCGCAATAATATGGTACACCCGTCTTGCCCCAGGACCAGGGGTGTCCTTCTTTGGTCACTCCCCGACCGTCTTTCAGCATGCCCTTGCTGCGCATCCGTCCTCCGCTCCCGCAGGGGTCAAGGGCGAGTACGTAGCGGTCTTCCTTCTCTTCTATGCTTTTAATGGCAGAGCCCAGGGCGTTGTGGGAAGCTGTCAGCCATTCGAGTCGCCCCTTTGCGCCCAGGGCGTCGAACTTTTCGAAGCCGTGAGACAGCCACTTCTTCCAGAAGTTTAAAACCTCATCCTCTCCCGATTTTTCCGCGATGACGGCCAGCGCATCGTTTATCCACAGGGTGCGCACCGGCGCCAGGTTTCGTTGGGCATTTATATGCTTTTCTATCTGCCCGGTCACCTTTTGAAGATCGCCCTCTTTCGCCGCAGTCATGGCCTGGTCCAGGAAGAGTGTCTCAAGTCCGCCGATTATATCGTCTATCATACGAACCCCTCCGTAGATTTTTCGTTGGCTGAATTTACCGGGGATTAGTTTACATCATCGGACATGATCAAGTCTATAATCAAAGAGGCGGTCCATGAAAAATCTTCGCCGCCGTGGCCGG
>CAYVLI010000241.1:1383-4841 GCA_964452105.1 uncultured Nitrospinota bacterium | reverse complement strand
ATAGGCAGGCCTCGCTGGACCCAAATGATGTTATCAACATGCAGTACACCTCCGGTACCACAGGCTTCCCTAAGGGGGCCATGCTGACCCATCGCAACCTGGTCAACAACGCTTATGCCGTCGGGTCGTGCGTGGAATACTCCCATGAGGACCGCATCTGCATCCCCGTACCCTTCTATCACTGCTTCGGATGCGTTCTGGGCACGTTGTGTGCGGTGGTTTACGGCGCCACCATGGTCATAGGCTCGGAGTCCTTCGACCCCGAGGCGGTGCTTAAAGCCATTGATCAGGAACGCTGCACTTCTCTTTATGGCGTCCCCACCATGTGGATAGCCGAGCTTCAGCATCCCGACTTCGATAAGTACGATTTAAGCTCTCTGCGTACGGGCATAATGGCCGGCGCGCCCTGCCCCATCGAGGTCATGAAGCAGGTGGTCGAGAGGATGGGCGCTAAAGAGATAATCATCGCTTACGGCCAGACGGAGTGCTCCCCCGTGGTGACCATGACGCGCACAGATGACCCCACGAGTTGCGTGTGACCACGGTAGGCAAACCGCTTCCGGGTGTAGAGGCCAAGGTGGTCGATCCTGAGAGCGGTGAAGAAGCGCCTCCTGGAACGCAGGGGGAGCTATGCAGCAGAGGTTATCAGGTCATGAAGGGATACTATAAGATGCCCGACATGACAAGCGATACCATCGACGGGGAGGGCTGGCTGCACAGCGGCGACCTGGCCGTGGCCACGTCGGAAGGTTACCTCAAGATAACCGGCCGTCTGAAGGACATGATAATCAGGGGTGGCGAGAACATATATCCCAGGGAGATCGAGGAGTTTTTCTATACCAACGACAAAGTCAGCGATGTGCAGGTGGTGGGCGTGCCCAGCGAGAAGTTCGGGGAGGAAGTGATGGCCTGCGTGAAACTGAAAGAGGGTGCGGCCGCCTCGGAGGAAGAGCTACGGGAGTTCTGCAAAGGCAGAATAGCTCACTTCAAGATACCCAGGTATATAGTTATTATGGAAGACTTTCCCATGACCGTCACCGGAAAGATACAGAAGTTCAAGCTGCGAGGGATGGCCGTGGAAAGGTTCGGCCTGCATAAAGCTGCAGCTACCCAGACCGCATGATGGCATACCTATAGCCGTTTCTCGTGCACAGACTAAAAGGCAAACCAGCGGCGTATCGTAACAGGCCTCTACGCGTTTCAAGTCTTAGAATTTTGATTGATTTGCCACCGCTTTATAACATATGATTGCCCTGCACAACGGAAGATAAGGTACATCACGCAGACAGGGAGCAAATACCATGAAAATGATACGGGGAGGGGCGGTACACAAGATGGGGGGTACCAGGTACGTTAAGACTGGAGTCTGGCGCACCTTCAAGCCTGTCATAGATCGTAGTACCTGCAACAACTGCAAGATATGCTTCATGTTCTGCCCAGACGGCATCATCTACTGGGAGAAGGACAAGGACGTAATAATAGACTATGACTACTGCAAGGGCTGCGGCGTATGCGCCGAGGAGTGCCCCAAGGGAGCCATCGAAATGGTGAGGGAAGAAGAATGAGCCAGATGTTTTTATCCGGATCGGAAAGCGCTGCTTACGGGGCGAAATTGGCGCGTGTTCAGGTGGTCTCGGCATATCCCATTTCACCGAACGTTACCGTCATAGGAACGCTTTCGGAGATGATAGAGGGCGGGGAACTGGACGCTGAATTCGTCAACGTTGAAGGCGAGCACTCTGCGGCCAGCGTCATCTCCGGCGCTGCGGCGGCGGGGAGCAGGGCGTTTACCTCCAGCTGCGGCCAGGGGATAGCCTTCATGCATGAGGTGCTCTGGATGGCTTCGGGCATGGCCCTGCCCATTGTGATTGCGGTGACCAGCCGGGGTATAGGAATACCGCAAACGCTGGCCTGTGACTTCTCAGACGTAGCTTCGGAAAGAGATGCCAGTTTCATGCACTTTTACACCGAAAACGCTCAGGAAGTGGTGGACTCGGTCATCATGGCTTATAAGGTGAGCGAGCACCCCGACGTGCTGCTGCCGAGCTTCGTCTGTCTGGAGGGCTACCGGCTCACCCATACTTACGAAGCCGTGGATATTCCTGAGCAGGAAGCGGTGGACGGATTTCTCCCTTCCTATGACCCCAAGCATGCATTCCTTGACCCCAAATACCCCATAATGCAGGGGACGGGAACCGTCGAATTCTTCTCCCAGTTCAAGTATGTTCAGCATGAAGCGCTGCTGCGGGCAAAACACGTTCTTAAGGAGACTTTCCGTGAGTTCGAACAGGAGTTCGGCCGACATTACGACCTGGTGGAATCGTACAAGGTGGATGACGCGGAGATGGTGGTGGTTACTCTGGGGACCATGTCCGGTGTAATAAGGGAAGTAGTGGACGAATACCGCGAAAAGGGCATCAAGCTGGGCATGCTCAAGATCAGGATTTTCCGCCCCTTCCCAGATGAGGAGATAAGAGACGCTCTCAAGGGGATAGGTAAAATCCTGGTCATAGAGCGCTTCAACTCTCCCGGCTCTCACGGAGTGACTTACACCGAGCTACGCTCGGCGCTGTTCAGGGAGAAGCCGCTGGTCTCATGCATAAACATCGGCTCGCTGGATCTCTTTTATGAAGACGCCAGGAAGCTGGTGGACATGGCTCTGGACAGGAACGACGAGTTCGAGGAATGGTATCTGACGGACATACCGGACACCGTGCTGGAGGCATCGGGCTGGGACAACTACCAGGCCATCTGCCAGGATAAACAAGTAGAGAGGGTGGACGTTAAGGACGTTAAAAGCAACGTGGCGCCGGGAACCACGGCATGTCAGGGGTGTGCGCCCCTGCTGGCCATGCGCCACATAGCCGACGCCATGGGCAAGGATGCGGTGTGCATCTACGCCACCGGGTGCATGCAGACGGTCACCTCGGGGTTCCCTCTGGTGGGATGGAATATGGCTTCGGCCCATTTCTGTTTCACCAACGTGGCCTCAACGGCCAGCGGCGTGGAAGCGGCGTTCAAGCAGCGAGGGAGCGATACCAAGGTGCTGGTGCTCGGAGGCGACGGGGCACTGGCCGACATAGGGTTCCAGCCCCTTTCGGGAGCCATCGAGCGCGGGCACGACATTACCTACGTATGCTACGACAACGAGGCCTACATGAACACGGGTGTCCAGCGTAGCAGCACCACTTCATATCTGGCCAGGACAAAAACGACGCCGGGAGGGAAACGCGAGCGGAGGAAGGAAATATCCAAAATAATGGAAGCCCACGGAATATACGTGGCCACTGCCCTGCCCTGCTTCCCGGGAGACCTGGTGAAAAAGATAGAGAAAGGCAAGAACATAAAGGGGCCTGCCTTCATCCACGTCCTCTGCCCCTGCCCCACCGGCTGGGAGTTCGACCCGGCCATCTCCGTCAAATTATCCAGGCTCGCCTTCGAAACGGGCGCCTGGGTGC
>CAYVLI010000241.1:0-1283 GCA_964452105.1 uncultured Nitrospinota bacterium | reverse complement strand
GGCGCTCTAAATTCGCATGAGATACTGGTGATGCCCACGGGGGCTCTCAAGGATGAGGATAAACACTATGCGGTCATGTTTGCCGTGCCCGCCGATACCGAGGGTATAATCTACATCTACGGGCGGCAGCCTTCCGACCTGCGCTCACTGGATAGCGGCGAGGGTGCGGAAATTGACAAGGGCAACCCAAAGTACGGCGGCCAGGAATGCCTGATCGTCTTCGATAACGTTTTCGTGCCCCGCGACCGGATATTCTTGATGCACGAGTGCGAGTTCGTTGGTCCGCTGGTGGAAAGGTTCGCCTGCTACCATCGAATGAGCTACGGGGGATGCAAGGTGGGCGTGGGCGACACCATAATAGGGGCCACCGCATCCATCGCCGAATACAACGGGACGGAGAAGGTCTCTCACATTAAGGAAAAAATAGTGGAGATGACTTATCTCAACGAGCTAATGTATGCGGCTGGACTCTCGGCGGCCAGCGAAGCAGCGCCGCTTTCAAGCGGCGCCTTCTGGGTCGAACCGACCCTGGCCAACGTTTGCAAGCTCAGCGTCACCGAACTGCCCTTCCGAATCGCCAGGCTGGCCCAGGATATTGCTGGCGGCGCCATGGTAACCATACCCTCCGGGAAAGATTTACGAAACCCCGAAATCGGCCACCTGGTGGAAAAATATTTCAAGGGTGTGGCGGATGTACCCACCGAGAACAGGCTCAAGATACTTCGCTATCTGGAGAACGCCTGCCTGGGCCGAGGCGCGCTTGCGTACCTCACCGAATCGGTTCATGGCGCGGGCTCACCGCAGGCCCAACGGGTGATGATCCGGCGCTTCAGCAACATAGAGCATAAAAAGAGACTGGTCAGAGACATAGTGGGAATAGATTGAACGACGGCTCTTGTCAGGTAATTTTTTCAGCGGGAGAATGGAGTTATGGATGAGGAAGAATTAAGCGGCGCTGCAGTGCTGGGTGCGGGGATCATGGGTTCTGGAATTGCACAGATCTTCGCACAGGCCGGTTACGAAGTATGGCTCTATTCGAGGACCGAAAAGACGCTGAAGAACGCACTGAAAAGAATCGAAGCCAACCAAGAGGTTCTCATAGCCAACGATATGCTCTCCCTCAAGGCCGCAGAGGATTCCATGCAGCGCATCACCATAACCACAGACCTTGTGGAAGCGGTGGACGGCGTGGACCTCGTAAGCGAAAACCTGCCGGAAATGCTGGAGCTCAAACAGGAAGTTTTCAAGAATCTTGGAGAGATAAGCCTTCCGGAAACCATCCT
>CAYVLI010000240.1:3553-4847 GCA_964452105.1 uncultured Nitrospinota bacterium | reverse complement strand
ATACATGAGGAGGTAGGCTGATGTCGGTTGATACCAGCAAGGAAAATAATCATCTGCGAGATTATTTCAGAGTAGTGTGGAAAAGAAAGTGGATGGTAATTACCGTATTTATAGTCCTGGTCTCGGCAGTCACCATAAAAACTTTCCAGATGGCGCCCGTATATAAAGCTTCCACACGCATACTGATCGATAAAGAGAACCCTAATGTAATAAACATAAAGGAAGTCCTTGCCATAAATAGCAACGATGCTGATTATTACCAGACCCAGTACGAGATCATGAAGAGCCCTTCCCTGGTTATCCGGACTATCGATATGTTGAACCTGAAGGATAGTCCGGAGTTTCAGCCTTCCAGGAACAACACCATGGACAGGATAATTGGATCGATGGGAAAATGGTTTAGCGGGTTAACTCCTTCGAAGAAGAGCGGCAGCAGCGTTTCGGCACAAAATAGTGAGATGAACCGACTGTTGAAAGTATATAGCGCCAGGTTATTGGTCGAGCCGGTAATGGGGAGCAGACTCGTTAACATTTCCTTTCTGAGTCATGACCCGCGCGAAGCGGCCGAAATAGCCAATACCCATGCCAAAGTTTACCTGGAAGAGCACCTGGAGAGGAGATTCGCCGCGGCTCGTGAAGCCCAGGAATGGCTCGTCAAAACCATTCAGGGGATAAGAATAAAACTCGAAAAATCAGAGAACAATTTACAGGAATACAAAAGCAGAAATAATCTGGTTTCCATAGATTTCGAAGAACGACATAACATCATTATTCAAAAACTCAGCGATCTTAGCTCGGAGTTGACCAGGTCCAGCACGAATCGAATGGCCAAAGAGAATCTATACAACGAATTACGGAAAATCTCAGATAACGACCGCACGTTAGAGTCAATCCCCGCAGTAGTGCAGAACCAGCTGATCCACCAGCTCAAATCCCGGCTCATAAAACTGGAAGGGGAGTACTCCGAACTGGCTCAGAAATATGGACCTCAACATCCGAAGATGGTACAGCTCAAATCTCAAATTACGGAGGTTCGCAACAAAATAAAGTCTGAAGTGCAGAAAATAGCGCAAAGCGTCAAAACGGAATATGAGGTGGCTAAAGCCCAGGAAAAGTCCATACTGGCTGCTCTGGAGAATCAGAAGAAGGAAGCGCTCAACTTGAACCAGAAGGAGATCCACTATAAAGTGCTTAAGAGAGAGGTGGATACAAACAGGGCCATGTACGATAACCTTCTTACCCGTTCGAAAGAGACCAGCCTGACCGAGGGACTAAAGGTCTCAAACATAATGGT
>CAYVLI010000240.1:0-3453 GCA_964452105.1 uncultured Nitrospinota bacterium | reverse complement strand
TCACCCTCCAGGACTCCCGCTCCAATGCGGCAGAGGCTTTCCGGAACATAAGGACTAACATTCTGTTTACTTCCGCGGACAAGCCCAGAAGCTCTTTGTTGGTGAGCTCTGCGTTAACCGGTGAGGGCAAAACCCTCATGGCATCCAACCTGGCCGCCATTATGGCTCAAATGGGGAGAAAAGTGCTTCTGGTCGATGCCGATCTGCGCAAACCGAGGCTACACACCATTTTCGAGATAGAGCGGAGCCCGGGTTTCTCCAATTATCTTGCGGGCGAGCATAGGCTGGAAGAGGTCATATTAGACCCGGAAATCGTAAACTTGAAGGTTATCCCTGCAGGCGACATACCCCCGAATCCGGCAGAACTTCTCGCCTCCCCCTCCGTAAGAAGTTTCATGGAAAAGGTAAAGGAGCAGTTCGACATTTTGATTTTCGACTCACCTCCCATTATGGGCGTAACTGACGCAGTGGAGTTATCTTCATACACCGACGGAACGATACTTGTGCTCAAGAGCCACTCTACTCCCAGGACTATTGTGGACAGAACCATACAGCAATTGAAAGAGGTAGAAGCCAAACTTCTGGGGGTAATCTTGAACCGGGTCAATTTCAGGAAGGATAGTTACTACTATTACGGCTCTTATTATAGATATAAATATTACTACAGCTACTACGGGCATGAATCAGACGGGCAGAAGAAGAAAAGCAGGAGGAGCAGCTCAGGTAAAGCCGTTTGACAATCATGCTTGGTTATGAGGTTAAAACCCTGATTCTCAAGTGAGCGCTGGAAAACTCACATTTAATAGAGGAGCCTGCCCCAGGCGGGATTACTACACGGTTTTTAAGGCGACGCTGGAAACCCGTTTGTAGCAGGGCTATCAACAGGTCAGTGTTTAATAGCGCTTTTTAAGTATATGCCCCGATAGCAAAGCTATGATTTTTCTACTATAACACCGGGGAAAGCTCATGCTTTCATATAAACGTTATACCAGGCTGATTTTGGATGCCGCTTGTTTTATCTTTTCCTATCTGCTCGCCTACCTGCTGAGGTTCGACTTCCATATCCCGGACCAATACCTGCAGGTAGCGAAGATCAGCCTGCCCTGGATAGTGGGTTGCAGATTCGCTGGATTCTGGTACTTCGGCCTGTTCAAGGGGATATGGCGATACACCAGCGTGACGGACCTCATTTCAATCATCAAGGCTACGATAAGCAGCTCGCTTGTGATAGTGGCCGGGGTATATCTATCCCACAAATTCATCAGTTTCCCGCGGTCGGTTATTCTCCTGGATCTGGGTATTTTAATAAGTCTTACCGGAGGGATAAGGATTCTGAGGAGGATAATGGTTGAGGGATATTTTATCTCCGGGGGGTCCGGCAAGAGGATTCTTATAGTTGGGGCCGGCGAAACCGGCGAGTTGCTGGTTCGCTCGCTGCGTAAGAGCGATGATAAGATGAACAATCCCATCGCCTTCGTCGATGATGATCAAAGCAAGCAAAAACTCAGGGTTCACGGCCTTCCAGTGGTAGGTGAAATCAAAGACCTCCCCGAAGTGGTAGAGAAATATGAAATAGACGAAGTGGTAATAGCTTTCAGCAAAACCAGCGGGAAGCAAATGAGAGAAATACTAAGCCTGTGCAGGGAAGTTAAGATGCCCGTGACCATGGCGGCCAACCTCTATGGGGGGAATGGCGATGCTGTTTCAGGAGGTATAAGGGAACTTACCCTTGAAGACGTGGTGGGCAGGGCGCCTGTACAGTTCGATGAAAAGCTTATATCCGGTGGGCTTTCTGGGAAAGTCGTGATGGTTACGGGCGCCGGGGGTTCAATAGGTTCCGAGTTGTGCAGGCAGTTAATTAAATATGTTCCTTCTGAGTTGATCTTGCTGGACCGCACAGAACTGGGTATCTTCAATTTGATGAAAGAGTACGACGACAGCAGTTACCAACAATTAATGGTGCCTGTTATAGGTGATATAAGAGATTCCCTTCTGCTGGAGAGGTTAATGGCGGAGCGGAGGCCACAGGTTATATTTCACACGGCGGCCCTCAAACATGTGCCTCTTACCGAAGTTAACCCCCAGGAAACCATTAAAAATAACGTGATGGGAACAGCATGTCTCGCAGACGCCGCCTGTAAATGGGGCATACAAAAATTCGTCCTCCTCTCCACCGATAAGGCTGCAAACCCCATAAATTTCATGGGTGTATCGAAACGCCTCTGCGAGTTGTACGTAAAAGCTCTCGCGGACATCAAGCAGTTGCGGTTTTTGAGTGTACGTTTCGGAAACGTGCTTGAGAGTTCGGGCAGCGTCGTCCCCATCTTCAAGGAGCAAATAAGGCAGAGAAAACCTGTTACCGTCACACACCCGGAGGCCACGCGCTATTTTATTTCCAAATCCGAAGCGGCTCAGCTCGTTCTTCAGGCCGCTGCGTTCGGCGAGGGGGGAGAAATATTCGTTCTGGATATGGGGGATCCCGTCAAGATAGTAGCCCTGGCCCGAGAGCTCATTTTTCTTGCAGGTATGGAACCCGGAAAGGACATCGAGATTAAATTCACCGGTTTAAGGCCAGGAGAGAAAGTGGTGGAAGAGCTGGTCGGCCACGATGAAGAGATTGTTCAGACTCCATACGAGAAGATAAGGTTAGTCGAGGACCGCGGCATGGACCTTGAGAAGCTGACCATCGGAATTAGAGAACTGGAAGATATTCTCCTTAAACCCTGGGACAGGGACGCCCTCAACGCCAAACTGATGGAGTTGGTGCCGACATACAATCCGAGGACTCACGAGCAACCATTATTTATCTGAGGAAAGCTTTGCCCGAGGAGAAAGAGAAGCCAGGAGTTATAAGGACGCTGGATAGTGCTATCCAGGGGGGCATAATATTTCTGTTAATTTTTACTCCTCGCGCTTTTGGAACCGTTCATACGTGGTCCATAACCATTTCCGGCACCGTAGCCGTTATAGTTTTTTTTTCCTGGCTTATAAAGATGGTGATACAAGGTGAGTTGAGGTGGTTAAAGACTCCCTTGAACTTACCCGTGATATTCATCACACTCTTCCTCCTTTTCCAATTGGCGCCTCTGCCGCCGGCTGCGCTTCACAAGTTCTCTCCGGACTTGTACCGGGTCTATTCCGAGACAATTCCCGGCTACGGCGGTCATGTCGTAAACGCTTCCTCGAACCTGGAGCCGGAACCGATTAAAGCAAAGCCTGAGAAACCTTCAGCGCAGTTTGATGCCTACCGCGTGTTAAGCATATATAAATGGGCCACGTGGAACGATTTCAAGCTCTTTCTGCTCTATCTCGCCGTTCTCTTCGTTTTTTTGAATAACATTACAACCGAACGCCAGCTGAGGCGCATCGTTTTAGTGGTGATATCGGTCGGGTTCGGGATGGCCCTGTTGGGCATACTCCAGAAATTGAGCGGAACTCAAGCAATATACTGGT
>CAYVLI010000239.1:0-4879 GCA_964452105.1 uncultured Nitrospinota bacterium | reverse complement strand
CCCTTGAAGCTGACGCTATTCTATATAATGATTTTAGGCAGATTGTACAACAGAATCTTAAACAGAGACTATGGTAATAAAGTTAAAAAAAACATGCGTATGGTTTATGACCATAAATTCACCTCAAAGCAGATAAAATCACTTGCCAGAAAAACCATCTCAAACACCTTCATACACTACGCCGAAAAACTGTTCCAGGCCTGCTACAATCGCTCAAAGTGGAAGGAATATATCATGAAGAAGGTGGAATTAGAAAACCTGGAACTGCTCGATGAAGCCCTTTCCAGAGGCAGGGGAATCCTGATGGTTACGGGGCACTTCGGCGCCATGGAATTCCTCCCCAGCGCCCTCAATTTCAAGGGTTTCCCCCCGGTAATGGTTGCAAAATTCAAGACGGCCAAACTAAGGTCCATCTCCATCCAGCGAGCGGAAAGCGTTGGTTTCTCGATACTGGATTGCGATCTGGATCCGCACCCGCTCCTGAGTTCCATCAAACACCTCAAAGACGGCAAAATATTAATAGTGGAATGCGATGAAACGGAGAGCTGGCATCCTCACCCCGACAAACAGATAGAATTCCTCGGCCATCCTGTGGTGATAGACAGGACCATAGACCTGATAGAAAAGAAGGCACACTCCCCGGTGCTGACGTCTTTCGTGCGCCGCACCAAAGATTATCGCTACATAATCGAGTTAAAGGAAATGGTTCCTACAGATAGCGCAGGAAGCTATGGCGAACTGGTTATGAAAACATTCGAAGAATATATATATGCCTACCCCGAACAGTGGTATCACTGGAACGAGTTCGACAAGATGCTGGCTGGCTCTAAAGAACGCACCATAGAATCGCGCCATCGCCTCACCCCTACGCCTGATTCCATCTTCACGGACAAATAATCGAGAGCTTGCACCCGCTGCTTCCGTAGGGGATGTTCATAATGATATACATTCTACAGTCCTGGACGATAATTCCCGGCCGAGAGGAAGAGTATGACCACCTGGTGCGGAAGGAGAGCGTTGAGCCTTTCTCCCGGCATACAGACGTTAAGGTGGTCGGCGCATGGCAGTCTTTTTTCGACAGCAACATAATCATATCCGTCCTGGCGCTGATAGATTTCAATGCCATTCAGCGTTTCTGGAAAGACACCAAGCATCAAGAGTTCAGAACCAAGCTGCTAAGACTGGTAACCGATTACCATTATCATATCCTCACCACAACCGGAAGGGTGGACAGGTTCCTGGGCAAGGGGAAAGGATCTGAGATATTTCTTTATCAATCTTACGACATCCTGCCCAAAAGCGTGGATGAATATATCAGCCTGGTGACTACCGAAATGCCGCATATTTTCGAATCCCACGCGGCGCCTCGTCTTATAGGGGCCTGGCAATCCATATTTAATCCTACCCGCGTGGTAAGTGTTATGTCCTTTGAAGATTTTGCGGCCCTTCAGGTCTATAGCGATACGCAATTCGTGAAGGAAATAACGGAGAAATCCCTGCGTATGGTAACCAATCACCATGCCGATATCCTCGTCAATACCGGCCGCGTGGATGTATTCAAATCCTCGGAGTGAGGAATCCCTCCCGGAAATACCCCCTTCGCGCTTTCAACCTGGATCAGACCTGTTCATTTTCTACGATATGTTTTTAATTATCCGGTATGGGCGAACCTCGTGTTCGTCATCGGCGGGTTACAAACCAGCCGCTGCAAGTGTCTGGTATAAAACTGATGAAAAATTTGGGTTTAAATAGAGGCTGACATGTACAAGAGCTTATTATCGGCTTCTCGCCGGTACATGAATTTACCGGAAGGGCATCAATCTCAGGATGCTATTTCTACGATCTTTCGCCAGAGGGCGTCTTTGCCTTCACCGGTGGCGGCAGAGAAGAGGATTATGCTATCCTTCTCGCACCCCAGCAGGGCTGAGTACTCATCGAGCCTCTTCCCTCGCCTGCTCCTGGGCACTTTATCGATCTTGGTGGCCACGCTTATGAAGGGTACTCCGTTCTGTTCCAGCCACCCGGCCATCTGTAAATCATATTCGGTGGGAGGCAGGCGAAAATCCATTATGAGCACCATGGCAGTCAGGTTCTCCCTCTTCTTCAGGTAGGCCTCCACCATCGGGCGCCAGCTCTTGCGCACCGCCAGAGGCACCCTGGCATAACCGTAACCGGGCAGGTCCACGAACATCCATCGGTCGTTTATGCTGAAAAAGTTTATGGTGCGCGTTTTCCCTGGCGTGGAACTCGTCTTTACCAGCTTTTTTCTGTTGGCAAGCCTGTTGATAAGAGAAGACTTGCCAACGTTTGAGCGCCCGGCGAAAGCTATCTCGGGATATGGAGATGCGGGGTATTGTTCCCGTATAACTGCGGTGGCGACATGTCTGGCTGAGTTTATTTTCATCAACAATTATTGGAAGTTAAGGCTGAATCATTCACAACGGAGGCTACATGCGGCTAATCATCAAGCTTGTTTATGACCATGCCGGTGATGGGCTTAGGATAGAAAAAGGTCGATTTTTGAGGCATGCGCCCGCCCGTTTGAGCTATTGCCATTATATCTTCTAAGGCTATGGGATTCATGAAGAAAGCCGCATCGCTTTCCTGCCTCTCCACCATGTCCAGCGCTTCATAAGGATCAGAGATATACCTTACCCCGCCCTCTTCGCCTGTCTTGAGTGAATCGGTGCCCAAGAGGGGTATAATCACGTGTCGATGAAGTATGCTCACATCCAGTTCGCTCAGGAGATGTTCCACGATGGGCAGGTCTTCCTGGCCCCTTTTATCCTCAATGCTCTCAAGAATCCAGAAGCCGCACTCCCTGCCGTACATGCCGAACACCTTTCCTTCCTTCGCATTATCCAGCAATTCCATTTCCAGAAGACGCTTGAGAGTCTTGCAGCGTTCTTCCCCTGGATGTGGTTTAATCTCCTGCAAGACGAACTTTCCCGAGAGAGTCTGGTGCAACTTGAGTCTGTTCAACTCCTCCAGTCCCTTTATTACCCTGTGATAAGGAAGTATGGACAACCCCGGAGCATGCATGTTGACAAGATAGGCCATGACGTACCCGGCGCCGTCGCCATTCCCACCCTTCGCCCGCATCTCATCTCTGAACGCGAGGGCCGCCTCGTAGCGATGGTGCCCGTCTGCTACCAGAACCTCCTTATCCGCCATCTGCTCCACTACAAACTTTACGACGGCAGGATCGACGATTCTCCAGAGCCGGTTGGTGACTTTTTCTTCGTCCACGACACAGTAAATCTCTTTTTCCGCTCTCGCTATCTCTTCCATCACATTATCTATGCTCATAGCCGGGTCCGGGTAAACACAGAAAATCTGATCAAAATTCGCCCGGCATGCTCTAATCAGGTTCAACCTGTTCTCACGCGGCCCTTTGAAAGTGTATTCATGAGGCCTGACCACCCCGCTGTCGAAATCTTCCAGCTTCAAGCGAGCTATAAAGCCGTAGCGTTCTTTGCTGGCGCCATCCGGCAGCGAATAGCGCTGGCTGTATATATAAATGGTCGGATCTGGGTCCTGCGAAAAGGTCCCCTCTCTGACCCAACTCTCAAAATATTCGGCCGCCCTGTTATATAACCTTTCATCAGTTCCATTGGAATCGACTTTACCTAATATGAGACGTATTATGTTCTTTTCATGACGCTCATAATACCTTTGCACGTCATCCCTCGAAATGATGTCATAAGGGGGTGCCACCACGTCTGCCAGATTCCCGATGGCTTGCGAATTATATAGAATACCCCTAAGAGGCGCTATTTCAGCCATCTACCTTCGTCTCCTTAAATGTTTCAAACTATTAATCAAACAGATTGCCTTCGCATCTTTATGTTAGTGTGTCGCATAAGCATCCGGCACAGGATTACTGCCGTCGCTCTCCCACCTTAAGGTTGGCCACGGCATCGAGTTCCATGAAATCACAGAAACGCGCCGGGTCGGCGTCTTTTCTGACGTAGTTGAAGTAAGCCGCACAAGCGGCCATGGCGGCGTTATCTGTACATATAGAAGGCGAGGGATGATAAACATCGAACCCCGCCGCAGAACCGGCTTCAGACAACTCCCGGCGCAAACAGCTGTTAGCTGCCACTCCACCGGCGGTGACTATCCTGTTGACCCCGTTGCTCCTTGCCGCCTTTATGGTTTTTGCCACCAGTGCTTCGACTATGGCTTTCTGAAATCCGGCTACTACGTCCTCCACCTTTACCCTCGAGCAAACCCCGGCCCTCACCTGCTGGCTCTGCTTATCCGTGAGGCCGTCTGAAGCCAGCAAAGACCCGGCTTCATCCCGTAAGAAATAGAAAACGGCTGTCTTCAACCCGCTGAAACTGAAGTCCAGGGTATCGTTCGAGATGTAAGGGACAGGGAGGTGCACGGTGCACGGATTTCCTTGTTCAGCCATTCGGTCTATTACAGGCCCGCCTGGATAGCCCAACCCCAGCATTTTGGCCACCTTATCGTAAGCCTCGCCGGCAGCATCATCCCGTGTCCTGCCAAGCTGTTCATAGCGGCACGGTTCAAAAGCCAGGTAGAGGTCGGTATGCCCCCCAGATACCACCAGCGCCAGGAAGGGAAAGGGCAGATCGGGCTTCTCCAGCAATATGGACAGTATGTGACCCTCCAGGTGATTCACGCCTATCAGGGGAAGCCCTGAAGCATATGCCATGCCCTTAGCCGTATTGAGCCCCACCAGCAACGCTCCCACCAGACCAGGCCCCATCGTAGCCGCAAGAGCGTCCATATCCCCCAGTCCCATGCCCGCTTCGCTCAAAGCCATATTAACTACAGGTCTTATGTTCTCTATATGCTTTCTGCAGGCAAGCTCCGGCACCACGCCGCCGTACTGGGCGTGAACGTCCACCTG
>CAYVLI010000238.1:0-4886 GCA_964452105.1 uncultured Nitrospinota bacterium | reverse complement strand
GATGGCCGTGAGCCTTGTTCAGAAGAGAGTCAAGCTTCCCCCGCTGAATGAGCTCTCACAGAAGACCTTTCTGAACCTCCGCGAGCTCTATTACACCAGCGTCAACCCCGGCGCTTGAAACGGAACCGGAGGTCCTTTCTTATGTACGATTATGCCTAAAAGTTTTTGAGGGGAGTATGAGGGGGACTTTTTGAAAAAAGTCCCCCTCAACTTTTTTACTTGCCTTTGAACTGCGGGGGGCGTTTTTCCTTGAAGGCGCGGGCGCCCTCCTCGCGGTCCTCGGTGGTGAAGATGAGAGTGGAGAGGTATTGGTCGACCTGGATGGCCTCGTCTATGTGCATCTCAGCGCCGCGCAGGATGGACTGCCTGGCTATGCGCACCGCCCAGGGGCTGCGGGCGATTATCTTGCCCGCCATCTCCTCGGCGGCCTCCATCAGCTTATCGGCGGGGACGACTCTGTTCACCAGGCCAATTCGGTAAGCCTCCCGGGCGTCGATGCGTTCGCCGGTGAGTATCATCTCCGTGGCCTTGAGGCGGCCTACCAGGCGGGGGAGCCGCTGCGTCCCGCCGCCGCCGGGCATCACGCCCACGGTGACCTCCGGCAGGCCGAATGATGCTTTCTCGGAGGCAATGATGATGTCGCAGGCCAGGGCCAGCTCCAGCCCGCCCCCCAGGGCGTAGCCGTTAACTGCTGCGATGATGGGCTTCTCCTGGTGAACCATCACGTGGCGGTAGTCGTAGCTGAGCCTTGTCTGAAGCGTTTCTATGGGGGACCGCTCCTGGGTGAACTCCGTGATGTCCGCACCGGCGGAGAAGGCCCTGTCCCCGGCCCCGGTGACGATAGCCACCCAGACTTTGGGATCCTGCCCTATCTTCTGGAAAATCTTCACCAGAGACTCGCGGACGGCCATGTTCTGTGAGTTCATGTTTTGGGGGCGGTTGAGGGTAACGTAGCCGATCCTGTTCTTCACCTCGTAAAGCACGACTTCTTCGCTCATCGCTCATCCTCCCATCAATGAATTAACGTGGTGCGAAACTTATGCAGCTCTATCCTGTCTCGGCAGATAGCTTTCGGACCCGCTCCAGATGGGCAATGAGCTTTTCCACGTTCTCTCTCATGGCCGCCTGTTTTTCCCGCTCCCTGTTCACCACTTCCGGAGGCGCTTTGGCCAGAAAATCCCTGTTGGTGAGCTTGCGGTCTATGCTGGCGAGGTCCTTCTGGTTTTTGGCCAGCTCTTTTTCGAGGCGGGAGGTCTCCTCGTTGAAGTCGAGCAGGCCCTCCAGGGGAACGAATACTTCCAGTCCTTCGACCACGGAGGAGGCCGAGAGCCTGGGCGGCTGCACCTGGGGACCCACTTCCAGCGTTTCTATTCCGGCCAGCCTGGATATGTAGGACGAATAGCTGGTGAGCAGTTCCATGGAGCCGTTTTCATTCGACTTTACCAACGTCTCTATCCGGATGGAGGGAGGGACGTTAAATTCCCCACGGATATTGCGGACGGCTGTGGTGACGTCTTGCAGAAGTTTCATTTCCCGGTCCGCCCGTGCGTCCGCCCATTTCCCGTCTCCCCGGGGATAGGGGGTGATGGAGATGCTCTCGCCCTGCCTTTCGCCGGGTACTTGTTGCCAGAGTTCTTCGGTTATGAAGGGCATTATGGGGTGCAGCAACTCCAGGCTCTCCTTGAGAACGTGGATAAGCACTGCCTGGGCGACCTCCTTGTCGCGGCCATCGTCCTGAAGTCGGTCTTTGACCAACTCGATGTACCAGTCGCAGTATTCGTGCCATATGAATTGGTATAGAATATTGGCCGTATCGTTGAACTTATATTCCTCCATGGACCGGCGCACTTCGTGGATGACGCTGTTCAGCCTGCTGAGTATCCATCGGTCGGACAACTCCATTTCCTCTCTGAGTATGCTATTCAGGGGGGTCGCGCCGGGGTCGTAGCCTTTAGCGTTCATGAGCACGAATCGGGCCGCGTTCCATATTTTGTTGCAGAACTTGCGGTACCCCTCGATGCGCTTTTCCGAGAGCTTTATGTCGCGCCCCTGGGCTGCGAAGGCCGCAAGGGTGAAGCGGAAAGCATCGGTGCCGTAAACGTCCATGGTCTCCAGGGGGTCGATAATGTTACCCCTGGTCTTGCTCATCTTCTTGCCCTCTGCGTCCCTTATCAGTCCGTGGACGTACACATGGTGGAAGGGCACGTCGCCCATGAATTTAAGCCCGAAAAATATCATGCGGGCCACCCAGAAGAAGAGGATATCGAAGCCCGTGACCAGTACCGATGTAGGGTAAAAGGTCTTGACGTCCTCCGTATCCCGGGGCCAGCCCAGGGTGGAAAAGGGCCACAGGCCGGAGCTGAACCAGGTATCCAGCACGTCGGGGTCCTGCACTATTCTTGCGCTGGAGCAGTGCTCGCAGCCTTGAGGATTTTCTTCGGCTACGGTTATTCCGCCGCACTCCTGGCAGTGCCAGGCCGGTATGCGGTGGCCCCACCATAGCTGGCGCGAGATGCACCAATCGCGTATGTTCTCCATCCATTCGTAGTAAGTCGCCTCCCACATGGAGGGTATCAGTTTTACGCGGCCTTCCCGGACCGCCCGGATGGCCGGTTCAGCAAGGGTATCCATCTTGACGAACCACTGCTTGGAGAGCAGTGGCTCCACGACGGTTGAACAGCGGTAGCAGCGCCCCACCTTATGTGAGTAGTTTTCGATTTTAAGCAGGTAACCCTTTTCCTTCAGCTCTTTTACGAGTTCGGTACGGCACTGGAAGCGGTCCATGCCTGCGTAGCCGCCCGCCTCCTGCGTCATTATTCCGTCGTCGCCGATGACTTTCACCTGGGGAAGCTCGTGGTTCAGGCCCACCTGAAAATCGTTGGGATCATGGGCGGGGGTTATCTTCAGCGCACCCGTGCCGAAGCCGATGTCCACGTAGGGGTCTGAAATAACCGGTATCTCTCTCTCCGCCACAGGCAAAAGCACGTTCTTGCCCACCAGGCCGGTGTAGCGCTCGTCCTGTGGGTTGACGGCCACAGCGGTATCGCCCAGCATGGTCTCGGGCCTGGTGGTGGCTATGACCAGGTCGTCTCCGTTCCCCGTCAGCGGATATTTGATGTAATAGAGGTGGCCTTCGGTTTCCTTGTAATCGACCTCCAGCTCGGAGAGAACCGTGAGACAGCGAGGGCAGGAGTTGGTGATGTAGTCGTCCCTGTATATCAGGCCCTCTTTGTATAGCTGAACGAACACCCTGCGCACGGCCGCCGAGAGACCTTCGTCCATGGTGAAACGCTCCCGCTCCCAGTCGCAGGATGAGCCCAGCTTCGTGAGCTGATTGATGATAGTGCGGCCCGATTCTTCCCGCCACTGCCATACCCTGTTTATGAATTCCTCTCGCCCGAGATTTTTCCTGTCCAGGCCCTGCTCGGCCAGTTTCCTCTCCACCACGTACTGGGTGGCTATGCCCGCGTGGTCAGTTCCGGGCAGCCAGAGCGCATTGAAACCATCCATGCGCTTCCATCTTATGATGATGTCCTGGATGGTATTGTTGAAGGCATGGCCCACGTGCAGCGAGCCCGTAATGTTGGGAGGCGGTATCACTATGCTGAAAGGGGGTTTTTGAGAATGCTCGTCAGCGTGAAAATAACCCTTTTCGAGCCAGTACCGGTACCATTTATCTTCAATACCCGTCGGGTCGTAGCTTTTGGCAAGTGGTTCTTCGGTCAATTTTCCTCCTGTCGCCCGCGTGCATGTTTTCAGGCGGGACTCACTCTATTGTGCAGGACGCGGCGCCTCGGAGATGTCGCCTCCGTCCTGCCTCGTTTTCTCCTTGAGCCTTTCTATTTCCTGCCGGATAACCAGTTCCACCATATTGGGAAGAAAACGCTCCAGTTGCCGCCTGGCCGTTTCAAGCAATTCCGGCTTAATCTCTTCTATGGCCTTCTTCAGACTTTCGTTGAACGCCCTCTCCAGGTTTTCGTCAATGTTCTGCCGCAATGCTTCCGCGAGATACTTGCCCAGGTTCTGTCCTAAACGTTCCAACCCCTCTGGCCTGGTTGGTTCCTTTCTTTCGGTCAGCCCCTCGGCGAAACCGTCGATGGCTCCGGAAATATCTGCGTTCTGTCGGGCTACATCTTCTATTTTCGTCATAAAGTCATCTTCCGACCGCGATTCAGCCTCGCCGTCGGGCCTGTCGCTTACGGCTTTGTCCTCGTGTATCCCGCTTACGTTCTCTTCAGGCGTCTGCTGAAACACTTCGTCTGAAAGAGCCTTGAGGGAAGCCGAGAAATCCACTTCATCACTAATTTTCTCCATCCTCTCGGGGTCTTCCCGGGCAACCTGTAGGGCCTCTTCGGGTTCCGGTTCTATCTGTAGAACAGGCCCCTCTTCTTCCTCCGAGGGCGCTATGGCTGATTCCTGCGCTGCTTCTTCTTTTGCATCCTGTTCCTCCGGAACTATCTCCGCTCCCTCTTCCGGGGCGGAGTCTCTTTCCACCACTATTTCCACGGAGAGGGCGTGTTCTATGGCATCCAGAAGTTCATTGGCTTCAAAAGGCTTCTCGAGGTGGTTTGTTATCCCCCATTCATCAAGCTGCTGGGGGTTTACGCCCTGCCCGCTTATGAGTGCAATATACGGTATATCACTCAAAAGGGGTCGCGCCCTGAGCTGCTGGCAGAACTCGGATGCGCCCATGTCGTCCAGCGTTTCGCTGAACAGTATGACTTCCGGCAAGAAGCTCTCGGCTTTTTCCAGGGCTTCATTGCCGCTCTGGGTGCAGACCAGCTCTGCATCCCCTCCCTCGAGGGTGAGTTCCACCACTTTCTGGGTTGTGGGATTGGGGTCTGCTAACAGAACCTTCAAGGCCATTAACCCTCTCCTCGTAATGT
>CAYVLI010000237.1:0-4898 GCA_964452105.1 uncultured Nitrospinota bacterium | reverse complement strand
TCCTGCATCGCCTCCAGCAGGGCTGATTGCGTCCTGGGCGTGACCCGGTTTATCTCGTCCGCCAGGAGGAGGCTGGTAAATATAGGCCCCTCCTGAAATTCAAAATATTTCCTGTTGTCTTCGTCCTGCATGACCATGTTGGTGCCGATAAGGTCCGCAGGCATCAGATCCGGAGTGAACTGGACGCGCGAGAACTTGAGGTTGAGCACCTTGCCCAGGCTCTTCGCCAGAAGTGTCTTCCCCAGGCCGGGAACCCCCTCCAGCAGAGCATGCCCTCCGCACAGAAGACAGATCACCACCCCTTCTATGACCTCATCCTGGCCCACTATGGCTTTGCCCAGTTCTACGCGCAGGCTGGAAAGAGCCTCCCTCATCTCCTCTATCCTCCGTTCTATCACTGTCTGTCCTCACTCTCCTTGCTCATGCCGATGGCAAGAAAATAGCGCCTGATGTATTCCCTGTAATGCGGTGGAAAATCATATTTCTCCATGATACCTTCGGCCTCATTACGGTATTGAACTATGACCTCCTGCGGCTTAACGGCAGACGGATTTCTCACCGGGAGCGCCTTCACCAGCCCTTGCAGCACCTCGCCTCTATCCATTTTCCCTCTGACCCTGCTGGCCCGGCCGCCCCGGTACCCGCTCAAGGCCGACGCAGCCCCGTACTCCTGTCCGCGCTCCTCCCCCGGTTGACGGCCGCCGGGCCGCATGCGTCCCCCTCCGGATTCCTCCGCTTCTTCAAACATGGAATCGAGTCCCGATGCAGGAGCAAAACCCGCCCGACCTTCTTTTCTGTTCTTCGCGCTGAATGATTCCCTGACATGGTCATCAGCTCTCGAACTTAACGGCTCATCCTCCTGTCTCCCTGCCTCCGCCGAGCTTGAGACCACACCGCCCGCGGCCCTCTTTTGTCCGTCGGACAGTTTCTCCAGCAGCTCTCGCAAGGCGGCCGCATCGCCCCTTTCCCATGCTTCTTTCAACAGGTCAAATTGCTCGCCTCCGAGAGGCCGGGGCCGGTTCTCTATTATTCCCTGCGCAAACCTGAGGAGTTCCTCCTCGCCGAATTTCCGCAGATCGGGCAGTTTTTCTCCCTGCAACATGGAGAGGCTTCCGGTATTCAGTCGGATGCCGCTTTCGCTCCTCAGGCCTTCTTCAACACCCTCAACACCTTCATCGCCGCCCCGCTCCCCCTTCTCAAAATATCCTTTTCCAACCCCGCGCTCAAGAGAAGCCGTCTCTGCAACACTGCTCCTTCCCGACCGTCCCCTCGCCGTCTCCAGCAAGTAGCCTTCTCCTTTCAGGTCTTTAGGCGATACCGCCCGTTTACCGTGCAATCCTGTATCCTGAGCCAGCAGAAACAGTGCAACGTAAGCGGCCGTCAGCAGGGAATATCTGAGCCGCCACCTGATGGCCGGACCCGGGCCGAAAGACTGCAGGTTCAACCTCTGCACATGCGCGGCAGCGTCGCTCACCTGGAGTTCCTCGAGGCCGCTCCGGGCAGACCCTTGCAAAAGCTCGCGAGCAGTGCTCAGCCTCTCATGAAGTGCAAACTTACGATCCACCTCCGCAACCACACGCGATGTATCCACCTTCAGCCCGGAGGCCTTCAAGAAACCCACCAGAAGCGAAACCAGAACGACCGATAAAACAAGCTCATGGTCGAGAGCAAACCGACCCGAGAACCGGATTACAGCGGTGTATATTGCAAGCCCCGCCAGACCCCAGTACAACCAGTCAAGAACCTTGAGCGCCTTTGTTCGAACCAGGGCCCTCCTGCGCAGTCGGTTCACGGTTCGCACTACTATTTCATCGGGCTTCATTCGCTGGATATCTCCTCATCACAACCAAAATATCCAGAACAACCAGGGCGCCCAGCGCCAGTCCGTGCAGGGAAATCGTTATCAGATAAATTCCGAGAGGGCGATAAAAACCAGCGGCTCCAAGGGTCAATCTCGAAAGAGCAGTCACACTATGCAGGGCGAAGAGAGGGCTCAGAGCGGGATATGAGATCAGCGACAGGAAGAGAACAACTATGAAAAGGGTCAACTGCAAAACATACAGAAGTAAGGGATATCCCTTCAAGGCCCTGGCAAGGTGTATCGATATATAACGGTAGGTCATGAAACAGACAACCACAAGAGACAGAATCAGAGCCACCTCCCTCACCCCCATGAGGGTGAGAATACTTGAAGCGGCGAGAAAAGGGAGTGTGAGAAGAGCCAGGTAAGCAGCGTTCAAAGCGCTTTCGATCAAAGAACCCTTTATATTAGCACCTCTCTGCGCGGTATCCCTTTTGCGGCCAGTCAAGCCACCTTCCTTTTCATCTCCGGCGCGAAGGGTAAACCCCATATAAGCGGCCATGATAAGCGCCGCATAAGCTGCCATTGCATGCTCGTAATAATCGGGCGCTTCGGTGGCCACGGCGGGACGGCTCGACAACCATGCCATTATGATGAAACCGCTCAGAATACCCATGTACAGCGGTAGTGCATGACCGGGGGCCGCTTCCATGGAGGGGAACCACCTGGAAACAGCTTCCGGTCCTCTCATGTCGCTATTTTCCATACTATTCATGAATTATCCATCCCGCCGCTCTTTTAAATTTCAAGTCTTGCCCACACCAGGGTGAGAGATAAACCGCGATGCTTTTCCTCTATGGAGAATCCGCTGCCCGGGTCATCTTTCAGCCATCCCGAAAAGATGACTTTAAACTTATCTCCCGCCTCACCACTATTTGCACCTGCTAAAAGGCCTTCCAACATCTTCTTCTTAAGATGAAAAAGAGGCCCGCCTGCCGACTTCTCCAGGTTCAAGGGTACGGTCGCCGTGCTCATGCTCTCCTTCGAAACATCCAGCTTGAGCCTTTCCCCGGCCGCGGTATCCTTCAGTTTTAGTATTCTTCCGCCCATTATCAGCCTGCCGCCTGTAAGTTCGTGAGTTGAATTATTATATATGTCAATATAAACTCTTCCCTCAAGGGCAAAAACCTTTATTTTCAATGGGAACTCAACGACCTCCAACATCCTAAGATAAAGCGCGCTCCAGGGTTTTATCAGCATTCTGACGCTCAGCTCCGATGGGTCTTTATATATCAGGTTGTAATCCCGCTCTCTTTCCCGGTAACTCTCTGGAGCCGAAGCCTCCACCATGGAATTAACATAGGGTCCCTTGCCGCGGACGACCCTTGCCCTTGACGAAAATATGGTTGCCCCCGTCTCCTTGCGCGCCAACCCTGCTTCAGGGAACAACTCCAAAGTAGCGAACCGGTATTCAAGGTAACCATCCGGTAGGTAAGCGCGATGGAAAACGACCTCGGCCGACAAGGCAAACGCGGCAACGATTCCGGTTACAGCCAGCCAGTAGATACCCCTCCCCCGATAGGCCCTCCTGAACAAGAGGTAAACGACAAAATAAGCTCCAAAGAAAATCGCCGCCAGCCACAGGGGCGGAAAGGGCACGACCGAACCTTTAAGGGCCTCACGGCCCAAACCGCTTTCCAACGTATTAGTAACATGCAGGGGCGGCGCCTTTGCGCCGCGGATTATGTCTTCCCAGAGGGCATCGAAGCCCTGCCAGCGTGTAAAGACCGGGAGAAGGGGATCGAAAGCCACGAGGACGACCTCTCCCCTCCCCCACCTCTTCTTAACTATAAGCGGCGTAGCGCCCTCGCTGAGCATCCTCTCACCAGGAACATCATCCAGGGGGGTTATGGGCAGGGGAGCAGGCAGAACGACAGGCGCTCCATACTTTCGGCCCAGGTCGGAAAGCTCTTTCAGCGTCTTTATGTCTCCCGGCTTCTCAAAAAACCGCGGGGCGAACATCAGGGAGAAACGCCCTGCCCCGCCCGGCCCTCCGGTTATGATCAACCTGCCTCCTATAGCCGTCCAGGCCTTCAGTGCATGAACCTGCCTCTTCCTCAACGATGAGATGTCTGCGTCGTGGATAATTACAGCACGCACCCCGTCGTATCCCTCCATCCTCCCCGGAAGGCGCTCGAGCCTCGGATGTACGACGGCGCCGTAAGGACCCAATTCGTTCGCCAGAAAATCGAACAGAGGCTCCCTGCTCAGTGCGATTATGAAATCGCCCGTTATCAGGTTCTCCCTCAAGTCAAACCGTCGGGAAACCGAATCACCATCGCTCGAACGAAAGGAAACTTCGAGCTTCGAGGATAGATTTTCTACGAAAACGGCGAAATCAAACGTTCGCCGGGATAGAGGCGGGAGCTTTACCGGACGGGAATAGAGCACCACATGGGCATCGCCCCTGTACACGTTCCCACGGGGCGCCCTGACTTCAAGAACACCTTCTACCTCAGCTTCGCTGTTTTCCAGTCGAATTTGAAGCGGAGTCCAGGCCTGGAACTTATGCAGGCCATGATATCCGAGGAGAGCCTCGAGCTTTACAGACCCGCTCGCAGGCGCGGGTAACAACAAGAGGAGGGCAGCCAGCATAATGAGACATCTTTTAAACACTATTTCGCCACATCGCCCAATTGAGGCTTGACAAGGGAAACCAATGCGCCGGACTGCAATTCGATCCCCAGCATCGGGTCCCCGGAACTGATGTTAACCTTCCTCTTCTCCAGAATTTCACCGTCAAAAACCACAGGGATATCTTCCTTCAACAGCAATGGAGGAACGGCTCCCATTTTATACCCCAGTATCTCCTCGATTTGCTGCCCTGATGCGAAGCTTAACCTCGTGGAATTCAGCATATTCCTCGCTTTTGCGGTATCCACCATCCTGTCCGCCGCCGTGCAAATCAGATAATAGCCCTTCTTCCTGTCCACCAGGAGGATGCATTTTATCATCTCATCCAGCGGGACTTTCCGCTCCTCAGCAGCGGCTTCGCACGTATAAGCAGGCCTGGCATGAGGAAGCAGCCTGTATTCGA
>CAYVLI010000236.1:0-4898 GCA_964452105.1 uncultured Nitrospinota bacterium | reverse complement strand
GGGAACTTTTTAAGCGCTTCGAATTCTGCCTTGGTTTCCGCGGGAGTCTTGCCCCACGAGGCCAGCCATTGAGGTGTGGCCTCTATACCCTTTTCCATATCCGGCCCGATGGGGACGAACCTCATTTTTCCTCCACCGAGGTCACGCACAACCGATAGATACCTTGATATGGGCACTGCATGGCTCGTTTTGCTGATGGAGACCGGCGGTACTATGCCTGAATCCCAGTTCTTGAACTTGGTCTCGGCCGCCTTGATCATGTTCTCTCTGGTCAAATCCCTTCCTGTGATGTCCAGCATATGTACGAAGGCCTTACCTGCCAGCCATCCCCACATGGTGGTATCATCGAAGGGAGCCTTGGGATAGTACTTGTGGATTATTTTCCTGTACTCTACGATGCCAGGCGATTCGCTGCTCTCGAGATTCGGGAAAGGCATGGTGTTTATGAATCCGGGGGCGCCTGAGCCGGAGAGATCTATCATCTTCTGTGTTCCCGTGGGCGATATGCCGCCCGCCTGAACGTCCCAGCCTATCTTCTTGGCTTCCCTCATGAACTGAGAGCCGGCGATATAGACCGTGCCCAGAACGACCGCCTGTGCTCCGGCGTCCCTGAGCTTCATCACCTGCCCGCTTACGTCCACCTGCCCGCTCTTGTAGGTCTCTACTCCCGCCGGCGTTAGGCCGTGCCGTTTTATTCTGTCAACGGCCGGGGTATAAACGTCACGCCCGTAGTCGTCATCCTGGTAGAAGACGCCTATCTTATTGTAGCCCCTGGTGTGGACGAAATAGTCCACGACTATCCAGGTCTCCTGCCAGTAATCATTGAAGCCGGGAAAGACATATCTCTTATAGGGGTATCCCCATATATGGGCGCCGGTTGCCGGGTAGACCAGAGGGACCTTCTTGATTTCCGTAACGTACTTGTAGGTAGCCTTGTTGTTGGGGGTTCCCATCTGAGTCAGGATGCAGAATACGCGGTCCCTCTCGATGAGCTTCTTTACGTTGGCTATGGCCCGGTCGGGTTTGTAGGCGTCGTCATAGACCTTATACTTGATCTGCCGCCCATGAACACCGCCGCGCTCGTTTACCATGTTGAAGTAAGCCTGGGGGGCAAAACGGGACAGGTTATTGCCCCAGTTGGCAATTGGGCCGGAAAGCCCTGCCGAGGACCCAATCAGTATGCTGGTGTCGGTAACACCCACCTCTCTGGCCTGTGCATAAGAAAATACCAGCAAGACCATCAAAGCCATAATTATGGTAGTTAACCAGCGATTTCTTGCCATGAAACGACCCCTCCCTTTCCAAGATGTTTCAAATCATATTTATGAACATCAACTATCATGAGATGCATATTCTATAATAAGAATTTGATATGTCAACAATAAAATAACGCACAGAAGAGGCCCTCTCATTCCAGGTTTATCATGAATTGATGCCCGGCCAGAGGAAAAAACATTCTCCGAGCCCGCTAAAATTTTCCGGGTGGTGGACGCCTTGGTTTATCGTAGCCATCCTCATTAATGTAGTAAATTCCGCATCGTAAAACCCTACAGGCAGATGATAAATTCTCGGAGAATTGTAATGCGAATAACGGCAATTGTACGGTTAACTTTTATCGACCGAAATCATTGTGCTCTGTTATCGGTTACAGCCTCCCACCTGCTCTTCTGCTTCTCTGGAGTCTCTCAGCCTGTTGCCACTCCGCCAGCATTCTTCAAGGCGTATTTAAATGAAAATCCTGTGATTTTTTGTTAACATCTGATAAAATTCCATCGCTGTTTAAATCATTTACGAAAGTTTCATAAGCTTGCTATCGTGATAAAGAACAACAATATTATTATTCATAAGAGGAATCCGCTGTAAGCTCGCGGAGGCCTCACAGCGCTCAGAGGGGGAATTAGAGGATGGAACTGAGAGAGCTTCATAAAATGGCCTCGGCGCGTATCGAAGATGCCCTGAACAATGTGTGCGCACCTTCTCTGAGAGAAGTAGGGGCGGTTAAGAGGGTACGTGAAGGCCACATAAAACCAAACGTATATCTCGACCAGGGTAAACCTTTGGTGAGCTTAACCGCAGCGAAGGGCGATGTAAAGAGCGCCGTCTCCAGAGCCGTCGATGCAATAGGTGGATGGGGCAAGGTCCTGAATCCTCAGGATAGGATACTCATTAAACCTAATTACAACAGCCCCGATGCGCCTCCTGGTTCCACGGACGTTGAATTTCTTACGGCCGTGGTGGAATTGCTAATGGGAAATGGGTACGGTGATATTATGGTCGGGGATTGCAGCGGACTGCTGTGGCACCCCACCATAGACGTGTTCGAAGCCACGGGTGTTTTAAGTCGCATGAAAGATTTGGGTGTTCCCCTCGCGCCCTTCGACGAAGGCCCATGGGTGGATGTTCCAGTAGAAGGAAGATACCTGGATAAGGTAACTATTCCCGAGGTCGTCCTTCAGCGCGACAAGATCATCTACCTGCCGTGCATGAAGACGCATCGTCTGGCCAGGTTTACCATGTCATTGAAACTGGGCGTGGGCTTACTACATCCCGCCATGCGTCCCATCACACTGCATGAGAATAATCTTGAGGAGAAGTGCGCGGAAATAAATCTGGCAGTGCGCCCGGACCTTATAGTTATGGACGGTCGTGTCTCTTTCATAAGCGGAGGACCGGCCGACGGCGCGCGGGTCTCCCCCGACCTGGTACTGGCTTCGGGTGACCAGGTGGCCATAGACGTGGAAGGCGTGAAAACCCTGCAGTCTTACCGGGGTGAGAACCTGCTGGACATGGAAGCCGCCCGACTGCCCCTTATCAGTCACGCCGCGAAAATGAATGTGGGTAAGGCGCTCGATGACGAATATAAAGTGTTGAGAGTATGAGGCCGCCGACCCTGCCTGTTCATTTCATTGTTGTGCCTCGCAATATTTTGTTAACAGTTGTCTTTTTTGGATAACAAGGCGGCGGTAGCATCGTGAAGAAAGAAGAGCTTCAAGAGTTCAAACAACTGCTCATCAAAAGGGCCAGGGGACTCCTTAAAGATATCGATGGATATGAAGCAGACATAAAAGAGATAGAGGGAAGGCGCTCCCTGGACTGGATCGATAAGGTGGCCGATGAGGCTCCAATCGAGGTTCTGGAGATCCTCGGAGGACGCCAGCGCCAGGAGATAGCTCAGATAGAAGAGGCGCTTGAGCGAATAGAGGACGGGTCTTACGGGAAATGCGTTAATTGCGGTAGAGATATTTCGACCCGGAGATTAAGAGCAATTCCCTTTGCTCTTCAATGCATAGAGTGCAAAAGGGGCGAAGAGATCTGAGGAACTGGGAGATGTAGAGAGGCAATCTGCTTTGGCGACAGAAAGGCGAATGGGTTCTCTGGATAAACGTTTGTTGCGCCTGACGAGGAGGCTCTGGCCATATGAAGATGATGATGATAGTTTGTGACGACAATATGCTCGATTTCATTCAGGAGATTCTGGCGGCGCATGAAATTACAGGATATACGGAGATACCCGGGGTTCATGGAAGAGGCCATCATGGAGAGAAGAAAGAATCCGCGGTTGCACCGGGAGCGCTCTCTTTGATCTTTTCGGCAGTGGGAGGCGAAGCCATAGATTCGATTATAAAAGACCTGGAAGAGCTTCGGGATAGTTATAAAGATACGATTCCTTTCGGTCTGCGCATATTCGTTACCGAAATAGAGAGGATGATATAGAAATTTATTTCTGTCTCGTTTGAGTAACGTAAGGCTATGGAGGTTAAGAGCAGCATGCCGAATTGTAGCCCTTATAGATACCTTCCCGCCCTATTCCTCGTAGGCCTTTTGGCGCTCGCGGCCGGGCGCGGCCGACTCTTTGCCCAGCAGGAATACGAATACCTGAGCACGGGAATAGGCGCCGAATCGAGACAGCAGAAAATACCGTTGGACTTCACCATCAAGCTCGTTTTCGCTACCACCAAGGGGGAGCTGCTGGCCAACGTGGAAGTAGATGTATATGATTCGGAAGGGAGAAAGGTTTTTTCCGCCCTTTCCGAGGGCCCCTGGCTGTTCATCGATCTACCGCCAGGTGATTATAGCATCGCCGCCAGCGCCAGGAACTGCGTGATTAAGAAAGAAAAAGTTAACATAACCGCTGGGTTGATATCGGAGGTGGTGATGAGGTGGAATTTCAAAGATAAAGGGAATTGTCGATAAATTTTCTTAAAATTGACTTTAATTTTGCCGAATATTATATTAGAAGATGAAAGGCGATATTTTTAAAACAACTCGAAATGATAGAGTTAGAGGCCAGGGTTAACCGACAAATGCTTGAAACTTGATATCCGAACGTGCGAGCAGGAGCCTCGAAGAGCATAAATTGTAATAAATAAGCAAGGGTAGTTGAAATGACGGACTCCAGCAAGGTAATAAACAAAGATGCATGGCGGGATATATATAGGCTTGAAATGAGCATTAACAGACTCGAAAAAGTGATCGTGGAAAGCAGCGAACCGATCATTGAAGAGGAGTCAGAAGAATATCCTGCGCTAAAGCCCAGAGCAAGTTTCAGGCAACTCAAGCTGAGAGAATTGCGTGAGCACAAGCGCCTCCTGTGGCAGCTCAAAAAAGAGAACCCCACCGAACCGTTGGGGAAGGAGCTTTTAGAGATACTCGAAAGCATGAGAAATTAAGGCCTTCCTGGAGGGGAGGGCGGGGATCACGCCGCCCCTGCTATAATCTAAAATAAAATAGTAGTGGGGCGGTTTTTTTGCGGTTATCTATTTTGTGACCATAGTCCGGAGGTTTCAAATTAATGGAAGATGGAAAAAAAGCTATCACAGAAGCGATTGAACTCATCAACAACAGATACCTTTTGGTAAACGCGGCTGTAAAAAGGGTCAAAACTTTAAAAAAGAAAG
>CAYVLI010000235.1:0-4920 GCA_964452105.1 uncultured Nitrospinota bacterium | reverse complement strand
AGGTCGCCGCGCGGTCGTAGGTGGGCCCCCGGTCCTTCTTCCCGCAGCCGGCGACCACAAAGAAAACTATCGTCAGCAAAACCACCGTTACCATGAACGTATGTCTGAACTTTCTCATTCGCCCTATACGCCTCGGTTCCTTAAGTCGCTCTCCTTTACGTAAACCTCCCTGGGCTTGGATGCGTCCGCCGGCCCCACCAGGCCCTCCCGCTCCATCATTTCTATCATGCGGGCCGAGCGGTTGTAGCCGACGCGCAGGCGTCGCTGTATCATGGAGATGGAGGCTTGTCCGGTGCGGGCCACCAGGGTCACCGCATCTTCATATTTTTCGTCGTATTCTTCCTCGCCTATTTCGTCTTCGTCCCCCCTCGGCTGCAAAACAGACTCATCATATTCCGGTTCCTGCTGGCTTTTCCAGAACTCCATGAGCCGCTTGACTTCTTCCTCCGAAACGAAGGGCCCGTGTATCCTCATGAGCCGGGAGGTGCCCGGTCTCAGGAAGAGCATATCCCCCTGGCCCAGAAGGCGCTCGGCGCCGCTGGTGTCGAGGATGGTGCGCGAGTCGAACTTGGAAAACACCTGGAATGATATACGGGCGGGGAAGTTGACCTTTATTATCCCCGTGATAACATCGACGGAAGGCCGTTGTGTGGCCACCAATAGATGTATTCCGGCGGCCCTGGCCATCTGGGCGAGTCGGGTGAGTGCATCCTCCACTTCCCTCGATGAAACCATCATCAGGTCGGCCAGTTCGTCTATGACTATCACTACGTAAGGCAGCGGCTCCTCGCCCCCATTCCGCGAGACTACCTCCTTTTTCGACCTGGCCAATGAACTGTTATATCCTTCAATGTTGCGCACACCTTTATCCGAGAGAAGTGTGTAGCGCCGCTCCATCTCATCCACCGCCCAGCGAAGCGCAATGGCCGCCTTTCTCGGGTCCATGACCACCGGTGTAATAAGGTGGGGTATCCCCTCGTATATGGACAGCTCCAGCCGCTTGGGGTCGATGAGTATCAGCTTGACCTGCCTGGGCGTAGATTTGTAGAGGATGCTGCATATCATGGAGTTCAGCGCCACGCTCTTGCCGGACCCCGTGGCGCCCGCTATGAGCAGATGCGGTATGTTAGCCAGATCGGTGACAACCGGCTGCCCAAGTATATCCTTCCCCAGCCCCAGGAGCAGCTTGGCGTTGCTGTTCTGGAACTGTGGCGACATGAGTATCTCCTTGAGATAGACCGACTCCCGGTTCCTGTTGGGAATTTCGATGCCCACCACGGCCTTGCCCGGTACCGGAGCGACTATGCGGACGCTGACGGCCTTCATGCCCAGGGCCAGGTCGTCCGACAGATTGACTATCTTGCTCACCTTAACCCCCGAGCCCGGCTCGAACTCGTAGGTGGTGATTACAGGGCCCGGCATCACATGCCGGACCTTTCCCAAAACACCGAAATCATTGAGCCTTTCTTCGAGAATCCGTGTGCGCTCTACTATGTTCTCGTCGCGCTCCTTCTGATCCTTCTTTTGCGGTAAATCCAGTAGAGAGAAGGGCGGGAGCCTGTATCCTTCCACCTTCTTCCTGGGCTGGGTCGAGACCGGCTCAGGTTCGAAGTCCAATTCCACCTGTTCTTTACTCAAAAAGCTCCTATCCTTGATTATGAGTGGAGGCTCGTCCGTCTCAGCACCTTCTGCCGGCTCATGGATATTATCTTCCTTGGCGCGGATGACCCGCTCTCTTTCCCTGCCGGCCTCTTCAGACAACCTCTGTTCTTCACCCTTCCGAACAGCATTCTTCAGAACACCCGCAACGTATCGGATCAGATACCAGCACAGTTTACCGATCCAAAAATGGAGGATATAGGCCGGTTTTCTGGCCAGGATGGAAGAAGAAACGAGAAGCAAGGATAGGGATATCAGATATGTACCCACAGCGCCGGTGTATCTTATCAGCACGCGGGAAATAAACAGGCCCAGGCTTCCACCCCCCGCCTGCCCTGTACCAAACAGAACATCCGGGACGTACAGAAGCGCGAACAGCGTGTTCAGGAAGACCATAAACAGTGTCAGCGACAGGACAGTCTTCAATATCCAGGAGAACATCTTTTTCCTGAAGACTCCTATACCCAGCGCTCCGTAAGCAAAAACGACGAAATAGGATGAGAGGCCCAGATAGCCCACGACCCCGCTGGAGAGGTAGCGTCCCACGGGGCCGAGGTAATTCCTGGTATGTCCGAAGGAGAGCAGGCTGAGCAGCGTTACCACCGCCATGGCAAGCAGGATCGTGCCTACCGCTTCTCTTACATTGCTCCTCTTTCGTTTTCTTGCCATAGACATCTACTCTGGGTTGAGCCTTAACAGAACCCTACTGGTCGGATATTTGTATGATGGTGTCGCGCAGCCAGTTCTGGTCGTCCCGCTCAGGGTAGTCGATGTTGAAGTGCAGGCCACGGCTCTCTTTTCTTTGCCTGGCGGACCTGATTATCAGGTCGGCCACGGTGGCTATATTCCTCAACTCCAGGAGGTCGCTGGTTACCGTGAAATCCCAGTAGTACTGCTTTATTTCCTTAAGCAGAATGCCGATGCGGCTACTGGCGCGCATGAGACGTTTATTGGAGCGGAAGATTCCCACATAATTCCACATGATACGACGTATTTCATCCCAGTTGTGGGACACCACCACCATCTCATCGCTGTCCACCGCGGTACCCGTATCCCACTTCGGGATGTCGGCGGGTCGGGAGGCCAGTTCGCCCTTCATGCCGGACGCTGCGCTGAAAGCACGCTCTGAGAAAACCAGAGCCTCCAGCAGTGAGTTGCTGGCCAGCCTGTTGGCTCCGTGCACGCCGGTGCAGGCGACTTCGCCGCTGGCGAACAGACCCTTGATATTGGTCATGCCGAAGAGGTCCGTGAGCACACCGCCGCAGGAGTAGTGAGCAGCGGGGACCACGGGGATCGGCTCCTTCGCCATATCACAGCCGAAGGACAGGCACTCCTTATAAATGTTGGGGAAGCGCTCCCTTATCTGATACCCGGGCAGATGGGTTATATCCAGCAGTACGCAGCCATCGCCCCTTTTCTTCATCTCTTTATCTATGGCCCTTGCCACTATATCCCTGGGAGCAAGCGAAGCGAGGTGGTGGTAGTTTTCCATAAAGGTGGAGCCGTCCTTGAGCTTAAGGATGGCTCCTTCACCGCGCACCGCCTCCGAGACGAGAAAGGATTTGGCGTCCGGGTGGTAGAGGCAGGTGGGATGAAACTGTATGAACTCCATGTTAGCAATTTGCGCCCCGGCGCGATAAGCTATCGCCACTCCGTCGCCGGTGGCTATGTCGGGGTTACTGGTGTATAGATAGACCTTCCCTGTGCCACCGGTTGCCAGCACGGTAATGGGAGACAGAAACGTCTTAATGCTCCCGTCCTCGGTGTTCAGGGCGTAGGTCCCATAGCAGGCATCCTCCGGCGAGCCAGGGGCGATACCCTCCTCCAGCTTACCCCTGGTGATCAAGTCGATGGCCATGTGGTCCTCGAAGATGTGCACGTTTGGCCTGGATGCAATCTCCTTGATCAGAGCTCTCTCCACCTCCAGCCCCGTAAGGTCTTGCGCGTGGACTATGCGTCTGCGGGAGTGGCCGCCTTCCCTTCCCAGATCAAGAGCACCCATTTCGCCTTCGCCCTCCCGGAAGGTAAACTTAGCGCCCCACTCCATCAGCTCCCTTATCCGTTTGGGACCGTTCTCCACCAGCACCCGCACCGAATCCTCATGGCAAAGTCCCGCGCCGGCTTCCAGCGTATCCTTTATATGGAGGTCGAACGAATCTTCCTCGCTCAATACGGTCGCTATGCCACCCTGGGCATGTTTTGTGCTGGAATCGTCGACAGCCCTCTTTGTAACCACGGCTACCGAGCCCACCTCGGATGCCCTTAAGGCGAAGGTCAAGCCCGCTATGCCGCTTCCAATAACCAGAAAATCAGTCTCAATCATCCCCTACAGCCTCCAGATGAATATGTTGAACAAATAACAATTAATTTAATTTTAGCACCACTACAATTTATTTGCAACTTATCCCCTTTCGAGCATGACACGAACAGTTGCGACTTCACTGAAATATTATTAAACGCGAAGGTTTTTACGGCTTCCAATGATAACCGCTATCAAATAAAATATTATTTACAGGTTGCACTCTTAACTGTTTTACAGTACGCCATTAGTATCACCCTTTTGCCGCAACCATAGCAACACAAACCTCCTGTTTAGGTAAAGGAAGGAGATGGGGATGGACTTCGATTTGACCGAAGAACAAAAAATGTTAAGGGAATCCGTGCGCGGGATGCTGGAGAGAGAGTTCCCCAGATCTTATGCGCGGGAGTGCGATGAGCAGCGCCGCTTCCCCCGCGAACTCTGGAATCGCATGGCTGCAATGGGCTGGTTGGGCCTTCCTCTTCCGAAGCAGTACGGCGGTACTGGAGGGGACGAGCTGGATATGTCAATACTGATCGAGGAACTGGCCAGAACCATCACGGCAGGGGCGCTGGCATACGTTGTATCGCTCTGCTTCGGAGGCAAATCCATAGACTACTTCGGGAGCCATGAACAGAAAATGGAATACCTGCCCAGGCTAGCCAACGGTGAGATACTCTTTGCCCTCGGCCTCACCGAGGCCAGCGGGGGGAGCGACGTCCTCTCCCTCACCACGAAGGCGGAGTACGACGGGGACAACTTCGTGATAAACGGCGAAAAAATGTACATCACCCTGGCCCACGAAGCCGATTTCATGATAACCGTCGCCAGAACCGGCCCGCCCCGCCCCAAAAAATCCCACGGCCTCTCCCTCATCATCACCGACATAAAGAGCCCGGGTATCAGTGTGGAGCGCCTCAACCAGTTCGGCATGCGAGCGTCGGGGATAAACCACATCATAC
>CAYVLI010000234.1:3113-4939 GCA_964452105.1 uncultured Nitrospinota bacterium | reverse complement strand
ACCGAAATGACACGCGCTATTCCCCAGAAGGCCAGGGAAGATTTGATGCAGCAAATACCCATCAACAGGCTGGGCACTCCGGCGGATGTGGCCCACTGCGTCAGATTTCTCGTCCTTCCGGCTTCCGATTATATAACCGGGCAGGTAATACACGTTAACGGCGGGATGTTTATGTGACTATGGGGCGGTAAGCTCTCCCTGCTTTTTAGATTGAAGTGTGATCGGGGAGGGGTTAAAATGATTTAAAACTCAGGGAGGTGACGGTGGTGGAATCGTCCATAGAAGACAGGGTGAAGGAGATTATCGTAGAGCAGCTTGGAATTGAGGTTTCAGAGGTGACTCCCACAGCCTCTTTCATCGACGACCTGGGAGCGGATTCCCTCGATACCGTTGAACTGGTGATGGCCTTCGAGGAAGACTTCGATATAGAGATAGCTGATGAAGACGCAGAGAAGATAAAGACCGTCAGCGATGCGACAAACTATATAAAAGAAAACATAAACGCAGGACAGAAGTGAAAATATCGAAAGGGTAGAGAATATCTCGACCCCTTCTCAAAAGTATCCGCCCCCGGGAAGCAAGGTAATGGCAGATTCGGTAGCGGTGGATAATCGGATGTGTGAGTGGGGCGACGGGTGATTTCGAGGAGGTAGTAATCCTGAATAGAAGAGTGGTGGTTACAGGCATTGGTGGAGTCACCCCTGTGGGTAACTCCGCCAGAGAAAGCTGGGAAGCCATATGCAGAGGGGAATCAGGCATTTCCCACATAACGCGCTTCGATACCAGCGACTTCCCGGCGCGCATAGCCGGCGAGGTCAAGGGGTTTGATCCCTTCTTATATATAGATAAAAAAGAAGATAAAAAAATGGACACCTTCATCAAGTATGCCATAGCCGGAAGTCAGATGGCCATGGAGGATTCGGGTCTGGCTGTTTCCAATGGCGATGGTGGGCGAGTAGGTGTCATTGTGGGAGTGGGTTTAGGGGGACTGCCCGGAATAGAAAAATATCACTCGATACTTTCAGAAAAAGGAAACCGCAGGCTTTCGCCCTTCTTCATCCCGTTCGTGCTGCCGAACCTGGCCTCGGGACATATCTCCATACGCTTCGGCGCCAAAGGACCGAACTCCTGCATATCCACGGCGTGCACCGCCGGCACTCATGCCATCGGCGAGTCTTTCAGGATTATCCAGAGGGGAGAAGCCGATGCCATGATCGCCGGAGGCGCGGAATCCGTCATTACCCCTCTGGGAGTGGGGGGGTTCTGCAGCATGAAGGCGCTATCCACCCGGAACGATGACCCGCAGGGCGCCAGTCGGCCCTTCGATCTTAACAGGGACGGCTTCGTGGTGGGTGAGGGCGCCGGTATATTGATCCTGGAGGAGCTTGAACAAGCCAGGGCCAGGAAGGCGAATATTTACGCCGAACTGGTGGGATACGGCATGTCAGCAGACGCTTACCACATCACCATGCCGGACCCTACCGGTGAAGGGGCCCACAGGTGCATGTCAGTGGCGATAAAAGAGGCAGGCCTGAAACCCGAAGACATCGATTACATAAACGCCCACGGGACCGCCACCCAGTTTAATGACAAGATAGAAAGCCTGGCCATAAAACGCCTGTTCGGAGAGCACGCCTATGAGCTGGCCATAAGCTCGACGAAATCCATGACCGGCCACCTTCTGGGAGGCGCTGGAGGCATAGAGGCTATTTTCACGACACTGGCCATCCGCTATAATGTCGCCCCGCCCACAATGAACTACGAGACCCTCGATCCGGAATGCGATCTGGATTATGTACCCAACGAGGCGAGGAAGATGAATATAA
>CAYVLI010000234.1:0-3013 GCA_964452105.1 uncultured Nitrospinota bacterium | reverse complement strand
ACAAAATCGCTCAGCGAATGGATTTGGGCCGGTATCTCCTCATGGGCAAGGGAGAAGAGACCAGCGGAGGCAGGAAGAAGCGCTCCCTCCTGGCCGACGCTTTCGAAGCGGTGGCTGCCGCGGTGTATCTGGATGCGGGGTTCGATAAAGCATACAAAGTGATATTCTCCTTTTTACAGGATGATATCGAGCTTCTCTCCCTGGAGGGCAATCATCGAGATTACAAGAGCAGGCTCCAGGAGCATACCCAGAACAGGCTGGGCTGCACCCCTCGCTATAAGGTGGTGAGCGAGGAAGGGCCGGACCACGATAAGACCTTCGAGGTGCAGTTGACCATCAAAGGTCGGAAGATGGGCGCTGGTCACGGGAGGAGTAAAAAGGTTGCGGAACAACATGCAGCCAGGACTGCCCTGAACCGCCTCCTTGAAAAAGAGGAAAGAGACCGGCAGACTTCTGATAAAGTTTGATTACCACCTGCCTGCTGTTACCCCGGCTAAATATGGACCTTGCCACTGAGCATCACATTATTCCCTTCTTTATTCCTCACCAGGGATGTCCCCACCGTTGCGTCTTCTGCGATCAACGCACAATAACAGGATACATAAGTAAGCCCGTACCGGAGGACGTCCTTCCGGTGATACGCGAATACCGCCTGCGCGCGCGCAAGCGAGGAGGTGTTTCCGCTGCTTCTTGGGAGGCCGCATTTTATGGAGGCAGCTTCACCTGCCTGCCCCTGCACGTTCAGGAGGCTTATCTCAGGCAAGTCGCCCTGGCCAGGGATGAGGGGTCGATAGAGGGAATACGGTTATCCACGAGGCCCGACGGAATGAGCGGCCCGGCCCTCGAACTGCTGAAAAGGTACGGCGTCGATACGGTCGAACTGGGTGTACAATCGCTGGATGATAAGGTGCTGCGATTGTCGCACAGGGGCCATGAGGCCGCCTGCGTGTGCAGGGCCGTTAAGCTCCTAAAGGAGCGGCGCTTCAAAGTCGGCCTGCAGCTCATGCCCGGGTTGCCGGGCGCCGATGCCGACAGCGACCTGATTACCCTTCGCAAAACGATAGAGCTCAGGCCGGACATGGTGCGCATATATCCCGCTGTGGTGATCAGGGGTACGAAGCTGCATGATATGTTCCTGCGAGGAGAATACCGCCCCTTGAAGCTCGAAGAAGCCATCTCCCTCTGCGCCAGAATGCTGCTCTCTTTTCAGACAGAAGGCATACCCGTCATAAGGCTCGGCCTCCAGCATAACCACCGGTTGGATGGAGGCGCCTTTGTCGCCGGTCCGCATCACCCTGCGCTGCGACAACTTGTGGAATCGCACATCCGCAGGCGTCTGTCGGAAGCCGGCCTTAAAGACCTGAGAGCCAGGGGCGGGGAGGCCCGTTTTACCATTTCCCCGGGGGATGAGTCCAATTTCAGGGGGCAAAACAACTGCAACACGAGGTTCCTGAAAGAAGTATTTTCCCTGCGAAGCCTGGAGCTGAATATCGATGCGAATCTCCCGGCCGATACCCTGAGGCTGGAATGGAGCAACCGATGCTGGGAAGGCAGAACCACAAACCTGCTCTCCCGGCGCCTCCTCTGAAAAACAATTGCCCCGGCGGTTAACTTGTAGAAGAGCCAAGACCGAAAAAAGATTTCCGGAATACCTCCACACAGGCGCTGAAACCGCATCATGAGGAGTGCAGGCGCCTCTATCAAGCCATGGTCATCTGAAGAGCTCGCTGAACCTCTTGTCGTAAACGGAGAAGTTGTTGCCGGTGAGCCCGTCCGATTCATCTGAGGCCAGATAGACAGCCAGAATGGCGGCGTGGTCGGGGGGGACGGTCCCCGTCTCCACACGCTTCAGCCACTTATCGAAATAATCCTTCACCGGGTCGTGCTCTTCTAACGTCTTCATATTGGCAAGCAGCGAGCCGAGCATTCCTTCGTGGACGCCGCCGGGGTGGAATCCGTTTACGTCTATCTTGAGGTGTTTGACTTCCGCCGCCAGAGAATCGGTAAAGGCCCGGAGGGCCATCTTGGTGGAGTAGTAGGTAGAGAGCATGGGCATGCCCGCCCTGGCCGACAGCAGGTTTATTATCTTCCCCTTTCCCCTTCGCCGCATGTAGGGAATCACAGCACGGCAGCATAGAAAAGTGCCGTTGACGTTTATCTCCACGACCCTCCTCCATTCATCAGGGTCGATATCCTCTATTCGTCTGAAGGGCCCGCTCACCGCAGCGTTATTCACCAGGATGTCGATGGAACCCCATCGAGAGAAAGTCTCCTCCACGAGCCGCTCCACATCGGCCTCTTCAGAGATGTCCGCTTTGACGGCCAGCGCCTGTCCGCGGGAATCGGTTATCTGCCGGGCCACATCTTCTATCTCGTTCTCCGTTCTTGCGGCGGCCGCTACCCTGGCGCCTTCCCGTGCATAAGCAAGCGCTATGAACTTCCCGACGCCCCTGCCTGCGCCGGTCACTATAGCCACCCTGTCTTTCAACTTCATTTTTCTGTCCCCCGTCTGAATTTGTGCCCTGAGCATCTCCGCGCTCCATAAGAGTATACCAGAAACGGAAGTTCATGTGTTTTAAGGGGTTAAAAATTGCTCTATCCTGAGGATAGGAAAAAAGGCGGGAAGATAAAATAACATATATAAGTAAGTTATATATACTTGACAAACTATGTTATATGTAATATCCTGCCCTCGGTTCCAGTTTCAACAAATACCCTCTTCCAGCTTAAAAGAGCCGCCTCTAACAGAGAACTATGAGAAGCAGCGAAAGTAAAGGAGGTTTCGGCAATGGAAGTGAGGAATAATAGAAAAAATGGAAAAAGGGGGAAAGATGCCGGGCTGGGTGGCATCCTCAAGGGGTTTGTAAACTTTTGGGACCTGATAGCGGAACCCGCCGAAGAGAGAGAAGCACACAAAAGGGAAAGAATGAAGTTGGGTTTTGATGTCCAATATCCCTCGGCTTTCGGGTCATCCCTGAGCAGGGATGGGAATGAAAAAACCGTTGCAGATTTT
>CAYVLI010000233.1:0-4942 GCA_964452105.1 uncultured Nitrospinota bacterium | reverse complement strand
TAATAAAGCCATACCCTTTCTTATCATTAAACCACTTAACTACTCCTTCCGCCAAAGCATAAACCTCCTCTTAAAATTGATTAATAACCCAACTCACGGTGCCGGCGAGAGGATAGAATCCCTGCCGGACAAATCAGGCCGGAGCTTAAATAAACTAATGAAAATATCCTCTGTTCATTGCATGAAATCACTCTACCACAGCGCTTTGTGGAATATCAAGGAAAAAGTAATAATGGTTGTGGTGAGGGTATAACACTGTTTTTGTGCATAACAGGTGAAGGCCGAATATTTATAAGCTGTCAGGCTAAATCAAGTGTAACAATATATCCTGGCAAGTATGCCACGGATACAGAGAGCTTCGCCACTACTTATCCGATTCGTCCTTTTCTTTTACTTTACGGTCGAAAAAGCTCCAATATTTTTGCACCCAATCTATCATGGGGCTCACCTCTTTAAAGCTTATGGTGTAGAAGAACCGGTTGGCCAGCCAGGTGGGAGGAAACCACAACCCCATACGCCATGTCCGCTTGATAATAGAGCGGTGCTGATAAAATTTGTCCCAGGCCCACTTTTGTCCTTTACGCAGGGTTTCGGCGGACATTTTAGCCGGGTGGTAAACGACTTCTCCCTGGTAATACTTACTCCAGTCCTTGGTGAAAATGCGTTTCTCTGCTTCCAGCTTATGGTAGAGGTCCGTCCCGGGAAAAGGAGTGAGAACGGAGAACTGGGCCAGCGTTAAGTTGGCTTTTTTGGCGAACTTGACGGTCTCCTCGAAGACGGACTCCGTATCGTTATCGAAACCGAATACGAAAGAGCCCAGGGTGCGTATCTTTTGCTTGTGGAGCTTTTCTATTATCTCCAGATATCGATCGGGGTTGTTAATTCTGGTCTTGTTGGCGTCTGCCAGGCTATCTTTGGATGTAGATTCAAGGCCAAGGAACAGGGCCCGACAACCGCTTTCATAGGCTGCCGAGAGCAACTCTCGGTCGTCCAGGTTGAAAATAGTCGCCTGTCCTCCCCATACAATCTTCAGCTTTTTAAGCCCTTCGAATAGCTCCATGGAGCGGTTTTTGTTGGCCATGATGTTGTCATCGGTGAAGCCGATTATATTGAGCCCTCCCAGGTTGGCTATTTCATCGAGAACCTCTCCAACAGGGCGGAACCGATACTTTCCACCGAACATTTTGGTTACCGAGCAGAAGGAACAATCGAAAGGGCATCCTCTGGTGGTCTGCACCGTGTTAGAGTAGTAATAGCCCTTCGGTTTAAGAAGGTTTCTACTTGGCTGGGGCAGGCTGCATAAATCGGGTAGCTGTTCGCCTTTATATATTTGCTTCATTTTACCCGACTGGAAGTTTCTCACCAGCTCAGGCCAGGTTCTTTCCGCTTCACCGACCACTACTGCGTCTGCGTGCTGCAATGCTTCTTCAGGCAGGGCGGAGACGTGGCTTCCACCCAGCACCACCGGCACTCCCATGTCTCTGTAGGTATCCGCAAGTTGATACATCCTGGGGGCCGTGCCGGTCATGGAAGTTATTCCCACCAGGTCCACCTTGTCTTTAAAATCTATGTCCGAATTGTTTTCATCCGACAGGTGCACCTCGACGTCCTCAGGTGTTAGGGCGGCCAGTGTGCAAAGGTTCAAAGGAGGGAAGAATCCCTTCTTTCCCTTGCTTTTTATACGGATGCGGCGTTTATTTTTAAAGATTATGCTGGGATAAATCAATTTAATTCTCATTCTTCGCTCCAACTCTGTAAACGTGGGTGAAATATAACATAAATTAACCGGCCAGAACCAACTCCCTTCCCATCATGTCCCTACCTGGGAATAACGGGCAGGGTGAGATGGGATGGATAGCGGTTATCGTGAAAGATTGTCTGCTGAGCTGCATGCAGTTCCGTGTCCACGCCGAAATCGCTGCCTGTGTTCGGGTTGCGGTCATAGCGTGGAAAGTTGCTGGATGAGACCTCCAGCCTCATGCTGTGCCCGGCCTTAAACAGATGGCTGGTGGCCCAAAGATCGATATTAAACTCGTAAACCTCGCCTGGAGTGATGGGTGAGGGATGCGATAACGATTCGCGGAACCGTGCCCTAATCACTCCTTCTGCGATGTTTTGTGCGTAGCCGTCGGGGCGCAGGTCCACCAGTTTGGCGGTGAAGTCCGTATCGGGTGCTGAGGAGGCGGCGTAGAGTTTGAGAGAGATCGGCCCGGTCGCCTCCAGGTCTGAGGTGAGTGGTTCTCCGGTAAAGACGAGCACGTCATCGCGCTCCTCGATATTGCTCTGGTCAAAGACGCCCATGGCGATGCCCAGAGTGGTTCCGCCGCGGGTGGGGACGGGGTCGTCGGGGTCGTAAACGTATTTGTCCGGCGGCTCTTCGCCGGGTGTTGAATGGGTGAGCTTCCCGTCGCCTCTGAGGCTGTTTGCTTTGCCGCCGCTGTGAAGATACAGGTTAGTATATCGAGTGCGGGCGAGCGGCCATTCGTTCTCGTCTCGCCAGCGGTTTTCTCCCATCACGAAGATGCGTATGGGTGGTTCTTCCAGTATGCCGTTTTTCATGCCTTTCAGAAGGTGGTCGAACCAGCGGAGCTGTATGTCATGCAGCTTTATAACGGCTTCCTGCCCGAAATCTATTTCTCCCGTCCCCTTTGAGGTGGGCGAGGAGTATGGCATTAAGTGCGCCCAGGGGCCCATCAACAGTTTCTGGGCCTGCCTGACGCCTTTGGTCATGGCCTGCCTGCGAATGCCGTTGAAGTTAGTAAGCGCATCGTATTGAAAGATATCGTACCAGGAACTGACGTGCAATATCGGTGTATTCACGTTGTGGAACTGTCGCCGCAGGTCTGTTGCCTGCCAGTAAGGACCGTAGGTGGGATGGCGGAGGAAATCGGCGAAGTAGGGCGCGCAGTCCTTGAGCCTCTCTCCCCAGTCCATCAGTGGCAGGTGGCGGTAGTGTTCCCTTTTCAGGGGCGAGATGAGGACCTCAGGGTGTGATATGTAGCCATCGAGGACCTCGCGCATTACGTCGTAAGTTCCTTTCTTTTCGGAATAGTTGCGGGCCAGGAAGATAGTGTAGGCCAGCATCCAGCCCAGCTCGAACACGCCGCGGCGGTATATGCAGTCTTCGAAATAGGTTGCGGGGGCGGAAACCGGGCACATGGCTTTCAGGTGCGGCGGGCGCTGGGGTGCGGCGAAGTACTGCACGAGCGCCAGATAAGATTGGCCCACCGTGCCCACGTTGCCGTCGGACCAGGGCAGGTCCGCGGCCCATTCGATTGCATCATAGCCATCCCGGGCTTCGTGAATGAAAGGGTAGAACTCACCTTCGGAGCCAAACCGGCCCCGTGTATCCTGAACCACCACCACGTAACCTCGTGGGGGAAAGTAGTCTTTCTCTGTAAGCGCCATCTCCTGGCTCTTGTCGTAGGGTGTACGAATCACCAGGACGGGAAATCTGCCCTCTGCGTCAGGACGATATACGTCTGCGTAAAGGGTGACTCCGTCGCGGGTACGCATGGGCAAGTCTCTTTCGACGACGACCTTGAAGGCAGGTTCGCTGCCGTGTCTGCTGTTCATTTTACCTCTCCACTGAGTAACTGTTCTCAAATATTATCACAATAAAAAATGGCGCGCCCGGCAGGATTTGAACCTGCGACCTGCGGATTCGAAGTCCGACGCTCTATCCAGTTGAGCTACGGGCGCATGGATTGTTCAATTTTATATCTTCAAGGAATGGTTTTTCCAGTTTAATGATGAACAAGATACCACTATAATAAGAATATTATTAAAAAACCTGCACATACAGGCACAGCTAAGGATTAGTGGATAACGGTCAGGAAGTTTTTCATATTAAATTTCCTACTTAATTATATGCTAAAATAAGATAAATGGTTAGATAAAACACAGCAGGAGAAAGAAAAATGAGATCAAACCGATTTTTAGGTGTCTTAATGGCGGTTTTTTTAATGTTAATGTTCCAGGCGACTGCACATGCCACCGTTGTCGATGAGGTTGAGCCCAATGACACATTCGGTGCTCCTCAGGATATAAACCTGCCCGCCACCGGAGGCGTGGTCGCCATAAAGGGTTTGCCTTCGATAGGCGTTGACGGCAACCTCGATTTCTATCGCTTCACGGTTCCCGATGGCGCCTTCGTGATTTTCGATATCGACCTGGGTGATACAGGCGACGATTCCTTTGACTCCTACCTGGTTCTGCTCGATTCGAGCGGAACGCTCATCGACACACAGGATGATGACGGGGATGACCCGGGAAGCCGGGATGGTGATCTCGACTCTAAACTATACCACTATTTTCCCCAGGGGGGTACATTTTACATCGTTGTCTCCTACTGCTGCGATAGTACTGTACTGGACGGCGTCTTCTACCATATAGGTGATTACGAGTTGTTTATCACCGCCAATGCACCGGGGCCGGATTATATGGTGGAGGCCGAGCCCAACGACACAATTACTACTGCCCAGAATATAAATCTACCTTCGGCCGGTGGGATAATAACTGTAAGGGGTATACCTTCCTTTGGTGTGGACGGCAACCTCGATTTTTACCGGTTCACTGTCGCGGCGGGGACGTACGTAAATTTTGATATTGACAGCGGCAAATCTGTTAATGACACTTTCGATTCCTACCTGGTGCTCCTGGATGGGAGCGGTACGCTCATCGCTACAGATGATGATGTGCCTCTCCAAGACCCGGGGTCATTGAACTATTACGATTCGATGCTATTCTACTATTTCGACCAGGCCGGGACTTACTATATCGTTGTCTCGCATTGCTGCGATTCGACAGTGCTGGACGGCGTCAGCGGGCACATCGGGGATTACGAACTGGTTATCAGCAACTGGGCGCCCGGCAACAACATTATGACAGAGGTTGAACCCAACGATACCTTCGGCGCCCCTCAGGACATCGATATACCCGC
>CAYVLI010000232.1:0-4943 GCA_964452105.1 uncultured Nitrospinota bacterium | reverse complement strand
TTACGGGGTTATGGGGCAGGTGTTCACCTTTCTCACCGGCGCCGCACCGGCGAGTGGATTCAGAGGCATTTCCATCAAGTTCAAAAGAAAGGACCTCCTCAAATTCAGCACGGAAAAGCCCGATCCTGAAGCCATGTGTTTCGAGTTCAGAAGGCTTAATAACGATACCGGTTGCATGGTTAAATTCTATCCTCACAGGATACCTTTCCCCGAAGAAAAGTCGGCCAGGATCGGTGAGCTGATACAGAAGGTCATCTGGGAAGCCGCCAATAAGGACGAGGAACGAGAGTTTCAGAATCTCTGGATGGAAAAAGTTAAAAGAATGCTCCTGGAAAAAAAAGAAATAGATGAATGGCTGATAATAGAAGGAACTAATTAAGGAGGTAGATATGAGCACTGCAAAAACCATCGATGTAAAAGGACTGGAGCACAGCGAAAGGGAAAAACTGATTCTTCCCACCATTCACGGACTCGAAAACGGCCAGGCGGTGAGGATAGCGCTGGAATTCAACCCGCTGCCGCTGGTCTATATGCTGAAAGCGCAGAATGAGTTCGACGTCTCCTTCGAAAAAGAGGGGCCGGACGAGTGGATACTGAGAGTAAAGAGGATCGCTGCTGCAGAGGGTGACAAAAAGGAGAGCCTTAAGGCCCTGTTGAGGGAGCTGAAGGATGGTACGGTATCTGAAGAAACTAAGGCTAAGGCGGCCCAATTTTTTAATTCCATCGACGCCACGACCCTCGGCGTGGTGGAGCAGGAGCTCATCAGGGAAGGGGTCTCCCACGACGAGATCAGGAAAAGCCTGTGCGATATCCATCTGGAGGCCTTGAGGGATTCCCTGGTGGCGCAGAGAATAGAAGTCGAAGCGCCGCATCCCGTCAACACGCTCATGGAAGAGCATAAGTTTATACTGGAGGGCTTGCAAAGGCTGACTTCAGTCCTGAATAGTCTGAAAAAGGCCGATAGCTACCGGGATTCCGAAGATGATATCGAAGAGCTGAAGGAAGTCTCCCACTTCCTGGTGGATGCCGAAAATCATCACCAGAGGGAAGAAGAGGTCCTTTTTCCCAAGCTGCAGGAACACGACATAGTCGAGCCGCCGGAAATAATGAAGTTGGATCACACGGAATTCAGGAAGAGGAAGCAGGGGCTTTTCAAAATCTCTAACAACCATGAAGAATACGACTTCGAGGCCTTCAAGGGAAAAGTCCTCGAATATGGCGAGTTCATAGCCGAAGGGCTGGAGAGCCACATCTTCAAGGAAGACAACATCCTGTATCAGATAGCCCTCCAGGTGCTGACTCCTGAAGATTGGGAGCAGGTCAAAAAGGACTGCGACAAGATCGGCTACTGCTGCTTCAAGCCAGTGGACCAGAGATAAAAACGTGTCCGCACACCCGAGAGCAAATCGGGAACAGCTTCATTTAAGCTGTACCGTTTAGATAGGAGGGCGGGAGTCGGTTCCCGCCCTCTCCCCTCAGAAGATCCAGTAATCGTCAGCCATCCGGAAATTTCCGGATACCCGACACAGGTTTCACCGATTCATTCAGGTCATCTGCTCTCTTCCCCTACTGTCGGGTCTCCGCATCCGACAGACTCCTTGTAATCTGTGGATGATCCATTCCCATAAAACTTTCTCCATATATGAAACAAACCGCTTATGGGTTCAGAAGCAGCAGTTGCCTGGCAGATTAATGTTGATTGAGAGAACGGAATGTGAGAAAAAGATGTCTCAATTATAAATATGGTGGGCAAGGCTCTATTGTTTTAGACGGTGCACTTTAAATCCATGGAGGAAGCGATGGGCTGCAATACGATAATTGTAGATAAATCCGCCGGCGTGGCTACCCTGACCCTCAATCGCCCTGCAACCTTGAACGCCTGGAACCGCGAAATGGGCTTGGAAGCCTCACAGGCCCTGGACGATTTCCGGGATGACAGGGATGTGAAGGTGGTAGTTATGACGGGTAACGGAAGGGGGTTCTCCTCGGGGGCGGATATAGCTCAGCTGGCACAGATAGCCGAACACCGTTCGCACCTGGAGAGCCTGATCAACCGCGAGCGCTCCATAGTCTCCGTAGCGCTCCAGATGCGGCGCCTGGAGAAGCCCATAATAGGGGCTATCAACGGCGTCACCGCCGGAGGGGGTTTCGGCATCGCCCTGGCCTGTGACGTCCGCATCGCTTCCGAACGGGCGGAATTCTCGCAGGTATTCGTCAGGCGGGGCCTGGTCCCAGACGTCGGGAGCACCTACTTTCTTCCGAAGCTGATAGGGGCGTCCAGAGCGCTTGAGCTTATATTCACGGGGGAGCTGATCGACGCCCGAAAAGCCTGTGAGATGGGCATAGTAAGCCGGGTCGTTCCGCACGATGAATTGATGGCCGAGGCCGTGAAGCTGGCCGGGAAACTGGCGGAGGGACCTCCCATAGCCATGGGCCTGGCTAAAAGAGCCGTGTATCAGGGGCTGGAATCCAGCGACCTTCCGGCGCACCTGGACTTCGAGCTCTCGCTCAACAGCCTATGCTTTTTCACGGAGGACTTCAGGGAAGGAGTCCGCTCATTCGTGGAGAAGCGACCGCCTCAGTTTCAGGGGAAGTAGCGCTCCGGGCTCCCATGCCGGGATTTTTAAGCAAGTTGCCGCACAAAAGTTTTTGAGGGGAGTTTGAGGGGGACTTTTTACAAGAAGACCCCCTCGATTTCTTGCGTATTGGACAATCAGCCACCAACTGGAAAGGGGGGAACATAATGGAGAACAAACCGATATACATAGACGAAGATTTGTGCACGCTGTGTGGGCTGTGCGTCGAAGTCTGCCTGGGAAAGGTTCTGGAGCAGGGCAGCGATATCATAAACATCGTCAAACCGGACTGGTGCAACCTGTGCGGTCACTGCGTGGCCATCTGTCCCGTGGACGCCGTCAGAGTGGGCCGGGACGAGCCTGCGCCTCTTCCCAAAGGCAAACCGGTAACCCCGGAGCAGGTGATGTTCCTGATTCGCGCTCGTCGCAGCATACGCCACTACAAGGATGAGCCGGTTCCAAGAGATGTTCTCGAGCAGATTCTGGAAAGCGGACGCTACGCACCCACGGGCGCCAACATGCAGAGCATGAACTTTACCGTGATAACAGACCCTGAGAAGCTTAACGCCATCAAGGACGGTGCGGTTCGCAACCTCGAAAGCAGGGTAAACTTCTGGGATTCACTGGCCGAAGCGCAGGAAAAAGAAGGCAAACCCATCCCCGATGAGCTCAAGGGCAGGGTATTGGTGCGTGACAGGTATCGGGACCTGGTGACCCTGGCCGAAAATGGGAAGGATACGATATTTCACGGCGCACCTGCGCTGGTACTGTTTCATGGCGAGGACACAGGGGTTACCCCCAAGGACGATGCGGACCTCATGGCCATGTGCATGATGCTCATGTCGGAGTCCATGGGCCTGGGCACCTGCCTCATCGGCCTGCTGACCTCAGCGGTAAAAGAAGATGAGTCCCTCAAGGATTTTATCGGCCTGCCGGAAAACCATGTGCTGTTCACTTCGATGGTGCTGGGTTATCCTCGTCTCAAGTTCGATAAAGCGCCTGGCCGCAAACCGCTCCGGGTCAACTGGGTATAATGAGCAGGGGTTGCCTGCTCCTCTTACATTTTCAGCGGAATTCGGTCGAAAAAGATGTTTTTTCCGGCCACCGATAGAGGTATGCCCACGGCCCATTCTCCCTCCGTCAGCCCCTGCTGGCGAGCCACCGCACCGATGGAGTACATCATGCGGTTGTCCACGTTGAAGTCCATGGCCATTTTGACGGCCGAACCGAGAGCTATCCCCAGGTCTATGAGCCGGAAGCCGCACTGCGGGCCGGCGAACTCGGTATTGGAAGTCTCCCTGCGCTCGGCGCAGGTCTGAACGCCGCATCCGCCGCAATCCAGGCCCAGAGAGGCCGCTTTATTAAGTGAAATGAGCAGCACCGCCTGGGACTTCTTGACGTTTTTTCCGTCGCGGGTGAACATCTGCGCAAGGAACTCCGGAGTGAACCTCCCCTTGCTCTCCTTCAGAAAGGGGAAAACCTCCGGGCGCTCCCTGGCATACTTGATGAGCCCGTCCCCCAGGCGCTCCACGTCCTCGCCGGTGAGCACCCTTGTCTCGATGAAGTTCATACCCGCGCTTTTGGGGGCCGTGATAGCCGATGCCTCCATGTATTCGGCTATTCGGGTGACTACCTGTTCCAGCGACTCTACCATGTCCTTCTCCTCTCATCCTGAGGCATACGATTGCTGCTTTATATAATCCGTTACATATCCGGTGGAGACCCTACCCTCTTTGCTCAAAAATATCGGCCCCCCTCGCCGAAGTGAGCGAAAGGGGCCATTCGGCTCTTTTAAAAATCAATCTGCGAATGCCCTCTTAAAGGGCGGGGTCGAGCACGACTATCTTCGTGGGTTCGGGGAGCGAACCGGCGCTGAACTCCGCCTCGCTGGAGTTCTTGCGTTCGACTCCATCCTTCCCCTCCAGGAAGTCATCGACCGGTGCAAGCGGGAACCCGCATTTATCGGTTTTGAAGTGCATGGGTATGAGCACCCTGGGCTTCAAGGCCTGGCAGAGGCGGGTAGCGCCTGCGGCATCGATGGTGAACATCCCTCCCACGGGTGCAAGGAGCAGATCCACTTCTCCGATGGTATCCACCTGCTCTTTGCTCAGATCATGGCCCAGGTCCCCGGCATGGCAGACCTTCACGCCGCTCACTTCCATGATGAAAATGGTGTTTTCCCCCCGCTCCGCGCCATTCTTATCGTCGTGGTAAGAGGCCACCCCCTTGACGCCTATGCCTTTCACGTTTTTGCTTCCTGCTCCCCTGACCAGCTCGGGGCTGCCGGAGAGGTCTTCCACGTGGGCGTGGTCCGCGTGGTCGTGGGTAAGCGTGACTATATCTGCAGCCTCTTCTATCTTCCCGTAA
>CAYVLI010000231.1:3704-4947 GCA_964452105.1 uncultured Nitrospinota bacterium | reverse complement strand
GTGGTGAGAGCCGTGGTGAAGGCGCAGCATTTGAAGCCCGCACCGCTGGAGTATTCCCCGGTGGGGGAGGAGGGAACTGCCATGAGCAGCATAGGTCTGACCGGCACGGTTCAGGTAAGAGGCGAGTTATGGAGCGCCGAGGCCGACCGGGGCGAGATCGAAGAAGGCGAAAAGATAGTGGTATTGGATATGGAAGGTCTCAAGTTACGTGTGAAGAAAACAAAAAGAGAATGAGGAGAGAGCCATGATAGCTACCATAGTGATAATAGTCATACTGCTGCTGATCTTCGTGCCGCAGGCCGTAAGGGTGGTCAAAGAATACCAGAGGCTGGTTGTATTCCGTCTGGGACGCTCCGTCGGGGAAAGGGGGCCGGGGTTAGTAGTCCTTATACCCATAGTGGATAAGGTAGTATGGGTGGACCTGCGGGAGCAGTACCTGGAAATTCCCTCCCAAATCTGCATAACCAAGGATAACGCCTCCATCTCCATCGACTTTCTTATCTACTGGCGGATTTTCGAAGCCACCAAGAGCGTGATACAGGTCAGCAATTTCGATGGCGCGCTTCAGGGCATAGCCACCACAACCCTGCGCGCAGTGGTGGGGGATTTCCTTCTCGATGACGTGCTGGCGCGGCGGGAAGAGATAAACAATATACTGCGGATTAAGCTGGATGAGATCACCGAACGCTGGGGAGGTAAGGTCACCGGCCTTGAGATAAGGGAAATACAGCCTCCGGAGGAGATAGAGGTGGCCATGAACAGGCAGATGTCCGCTGAGCGCAACAGGCGGGCCATGGTGCTGGAGGCCGACGGCCAGCGGGAATCCGCCATCAAGGTGGCGGAAGGGGCGAAACGGTCGGCTGTTCTCAAGGCCGAAGGCGGAAGGCAGGCTCAGATTCTGGAGGCGGAAGGCTATTCGCTGGCGCTTGAAAAGATTTTTTCCGTTGCGAAAACCATCGATTCCAAAACGTTGAGCCTGCAATACCTGGAGACGCTGAAAGCTATGGGGGAGAGCCCGTCAACGAAGTACATCTTCCCCATGGAGTTCACCTCCCTGCTCCGCCCCTTCGTAGCGGCGGCTGAAAATATGAACAAGCAGGGTTAAAAATAATAACCAGACATTTATTGCAGTCTCGTTATGAGAGGGACACATGCTCAGGTCGGGGAAAGCCATGTCCAGGAGGGACAAACTGGTGGCCAGGGCCTTCGAAGCCTTCGCCCCGGAATACGATGAGAAGATAGG
>CAYVLI010000231.1:0-3604 GCA_964452105.1 uncultured Nitrospinota bacterium | reverse complement strand
GAGGGCAGGTTGGTAATGGGCGACGTGATAGCCGCCCCGGCATGGCGAACTCCCTGGGGCAGGATTATCGCTCCGGTTTATCTCTTGCTGCGAAGTATAAAAGACAGGAGGCCCATCCGGAACGGCTCCCGAATGCACACGCTGCAGGAATGGAAGAATATGCTCTTGAGTGCGGGTTTTACCATTGCCGAACAAGAGTGTTTCTCAAAAGGGATGTGGCGTCCCAGATTGGTCCTCATCTCAGCCGTCATGTCGGCGGAGGCCCGCCCCGACAGCTGAAAGGTTGGGGCCGACGGCTTTAAGCCTCTCTATTGTAATTTCTGATACATCGTATTCTGTGTTGCCCGCCTATCATATTCGTATGTGGAAATAAGCAGTCATCAAGCTGTCAACTTTTAAGAGAGGTAACAAAATGGAAAATCAGGAGGAAAAAACCAGTCTGTTCGATGACGCATTGAGCCGGATGGAGGAAGCCATCAAGCATACCCATGTAAGCGAAGACACCATAGAGAAACTGAAATGGCCCAAAGCCGCTCTGCAGGTCTCCATCCCTCTGAGGAGGGACGACGGTTCCCTCAAGGTTTTTAAGGGGTACAGGGTGCGTTACGATGATTCGCGTGGCCCCACGAAAGGCGGCATCCGTTATCACCCGCAGGTCGACCTGGATGAAGTAAAGGCCCTTTCCTTCTGGATGACCGTGAAATGCGCAGTGGCGAATCTGCCCTTCGGAGGAGCCAAGGGAGGGGTCGCAGTCAACCCCAAGGAGTTGTCGCGTCTCGAGCTGGAGCATCTCAGTCGCCGCTACATCGATGCTGTGGTCGATTTCATAGGCCCGGATGTAGATATACCTGCACCGGACGTATATACTAACGCCACCATAATGGGCTGGATGTCAGATCAGTACAACATAATCCAGCGCAGGCAGGCCCCAGCCGCCATAACCGGCAAGCCGCTGGGTATGGGAGGAAGCCTGGGCCGCGAGGACGCAACGGGCCGCGGTGGCTATTACGTACTTTTAGAGCTGGCCAGGGAATTGGGGTTGAAACCGGAGGAGACCACCGTGGCCGTACAGGGGTTCGGCAACGTGGGTTTTCACCTGGCCCGGCTGTTAAACGAGGGCGGCTTCAGGGTTGTGGCATTGAGCGACTCCCATGGAGCCATCTATAGCGAAGGCGGCCTTCATCCACCCAGCATCAAGGAAATCAAGGACCGCGAGAAGAGGTTGGATGCGGTCTATTGTCACGGTACCGTGTGCGACGTGGTGGAACACGAATCACTCTCGAACGAGGAGTTGCTGGAGTTGAAGGTGGACGTCCTGGTACCGGCGGCCATGGAGAACCAGATTACCAGAAAGAACGCGGACAAAATAAAGGCCAAAGTCGTACTGGAACTGGCAAACGGGCCTATTACCCGGGAGGCGGATTTAGCGCTGAACGACAGGGGCGTCATTGTAGTGCCGGATATACTGGCTAACGCCGGGGGGGTCACAGTAAGCTATTTCGAGTGGGTGCAGAACAGGGCCGGCTATTACTGGACTCTCGAGGAGGTGCATAGCAAGCTCAAAGCGATTATGATCGGTGAGTTCGCCCGCGTGAATCAGATGGCTCGCGAAGCGAAGGTAAGCATACGCTGCGCCGCCTACGTTCTGGCGTTGAACCGGATTGCGCAGGCCTTCGAATCCAAAGGCACCAAGGAATACTTCAGGGGCACCTGATAATGATTTATGATAGGTGGAGTTTCATACATGATAGCCTTATCGTAGTTTCATGAGGCGGGTCGTTCATTGAAGCGGTGAAGAGAGAATAATATGGGCGCGGATGTCATACTGAGCTTAGAGAGAATAGATAAGAGCTTCGGAGGCGTCAAGGCGGTGGACTACTGCAGCCTCGAAGTGGAGCGAAATTCAATATGCGGTCTCATAGGCCCCAACGGCTCCGGCAAGACCACCCTTTTCAACCTGATAAGCGGAATCCTGAAAGCGGACAGCGGCGCAATCCGGTTTAACGGCAGGCGCATAGAGAAGCTCAAACCCTTCCGCATTTCCAGGTTTGGCCTGGGCAGAACCTTCCAGATTACCAGGGTCTTTCGGGAAATGTCCTCCCTGGAGAATCTGCTGGCCGTGGCCCATCATGGAGATTACGCCGGGAGGCGGGAACAGGCCCTTCGGTTGCTGGACTTCGTCGGCCTGGACAAGCTCAGGAACGAATACGCCGGAAACCTGTCCTTCGGCCAGCAAAAACTCCTCGAATTCGCCCGGGTGCTCATGCTCGACCCGCAGCTCATAATGCTCGACGAGCCGGCCGGGGGCGTGAACCCTACGCTCCTGAACAGGCTCATCGAGCGCATCAGGGAATTGAAAAATCAGGGCAAGACCTTTATCATCGTAGAACACGATATGGGAGTGGTCATGAGCCTGTGCGAAAAGCTCTTCGTACTCGACCATGGAGAGAAGATAGCCGAGGGATTTCCTTCTGAGATACAAAACGATGAACGAGTCATTGAAGCCTACTTCGGAAAGTGACACCCTCCTCGAAATGAGCGGCGTCTGCTCCGGGTACGGAAAGATGGAAATACTGCACGACCTCGACATTACTGTGGGTCGTGCGGAGATAGTCAGTATCATCGGACCCAACGGAGCGGGGAAGTCCACCGCGCTGAAGACCATCATGGGCTATCTGTCGCCTACCCGGGGTAAAGTAACCTTTCAGGGGAATGACATAACCGGCCTTCGCACCGACCTCGTACTGAGGGAAGGGATAGCCTACGTGCCTCAGGGGCGGATAGTGTTTACGGATATGACCGTTCTGGAAAATCTGGAGATGGGTGCATACATCAAGCGTGATAAGGAGGGTTTTCGCAAGTCCCTAAATAGGGTTTACAACCTGTTCCCCCGCCTCAGCGAGCGGAGGAGGCAGAAGGCGGGCAGCATGAGCGGGGGCGAGCAGCAGATGCTGGCCATAGGCCGTGCGCTCATGGTGGATCCGGAGTTGATCCTCTTCGATGAACCGTCGCTGGGGCTGGCCCCCCTGTTCGTCAAAACCATCTTTGAAATAATACTGGAACTAAGCTCCATGGGCATGACCATGATCATCGTGGAGCAGAACGCCGCCAGAGCTCTGGAGATATCGCACAGGGGTTACGTGCTGGAGCTGGGCCGCAACCGCTTCGAGGATACCGGCCGGAGCCTCCTGAGCAACGATGAGGTCAAACGTCTCTACCTGGGTGGCTGATTATTGAAGGAACCTCCCTGGAAAAAAGGTACCCTCAAGCCCTGGGCAGGCTTTTACGATAGGCCGAAAATGACAGGATAACGTCTAAATCTGTCAGGGTTCTTCTGTAACGGGCGACCCGCCGGTCGCCCCTACACGTGGGTTTTCGGGGTCTATGGCCCATTCAATGGGATTCTCCACAATGTATCGTCTTACCCTGTCCAATTCGGCCTCGTTGCGGATGACGTGCTCATGGTAGTTGCGCTGCCATAACCGAACGCCGGAAGATTTTCTGATTTCATTGATCTGCTTAGACGAAAATGTTTTTAATCCCCGCACAATTTCTGGCAAACCATGATGTCTATCTCTCGTAGGGGCAGGTTTTAAACCTGCCC
>CAYVLI010000230.1:0-4981 GCA_964452105.1 uncultured Nitrospinota bacterium | reverse complement strand
GTCGTGGACATGCTCAAGGGATTTTTAGAGGAGGGCAACCCTCTCTACTGCGGTGAAGAAGCCAGAAAAATAATCCCCCGGGTGGTCTCCCTGCTGGCTGAGTCTCCGGACAGGAAGATAGTTTACGTGTGCGACAGCCACAGCGAAGACGACCTGGAATTCAAGATGTTCCCCAGGCACTGCGTGGAAGGAACCGACGAAGCGGAAATAATAGAGGAGTTGAAGGGGTTCTCCGGTGAGGTAGTGCATAAGACCCGATACAGCGCCTTTTACAACAGCCGCCTGGAGAAAGCGCTGGAAGCGATAAAACCGCAAAAAGTGATCGTAGTGGGGGTGTGTACGGATATCTGCGTCAAATATACCGTGGCTGACCTGCGCAATCGCGATTATGAGGTGGAGGTCCCGGCCCATTGCGTTGCCTCATTCGATACCGCGGAGCACGAACGGGCCTTACGACACATGGAAAAGGTGCTGGGGGCAAGGATCACCTGATATTTTTAGAAAACCCCATGCCCGACGCTCCGGCCATTATCCCCCGCATGTATAACCTATTCCTGAATTGCATCGAGCGGCAGCCATGAAAATCAGCTTCGAAAAAAATAGAACTACCATCCTTTGCATAACGGCAATTTCTTTCTGGCTGGTGATGATGGGGCTGCTGATCAAGCGCGTCTATTTCCCGGACGTTGTTGACGCCGCCGTCACCACGGCGCCCGCTGCCGAAAAGGTCTCCGGTGAGAGATGGTACGGCATATACATGAGAGGGGATAAGATAGGTTACATGGTGAGCGCTACCACCCCCGTCGGAGACGGTTACCTGATAGTAGAGCGTTCCTTCATGCGCTTGAACACCCTGGGTACTATCCAGGAGATAAACCTTCGCACCTCCATGCAGGTGGACCTTGCCTTCGCGCTCAGAACATTCGATTTCCGCATCTCATCGGGGTTGGCCGATTTCAGGGTGAAGGGAAATCTCAGCGGGCGCAAGCTTCATCTCAATATCATCACCGGAGGACAGGAGAATGAGAGCGACATGATCCTCAAAGACACCCCCTACCTGTTGACCAACCTCCGCCCATTCCTGGCCGCTTCCGGCCTCGAAGAAGGCAAGAAGTACCGCGCTTTCATCTTCGATCCAACTACTCTGGCCGACGCAGAGATGCTGGTGGAGGCCCTGGGAGCGGAGAAAGTCGATCTGAACGGAACGCCCGTAAATGCGTTCAAATTGAGAGAAACTTATAAGGGGCTGGTGGTCAACTCATGGCTGGATAAAGAGGGTGAGGTGCTGAAAGAGGAGAGCCCCGCAGGGCTCCTTATGGTACGGGAGAATAGGGCTGCGGCGACGATTGTGTCTTCAAAAGCCGCGCTGCCGCCGGACATTTTGGTGTCCACCGCCATACCGGTAAGGAAGAGGATCAAGGAACCCCGCAGAACAAGCTACCTCAAAATCAGGCTCAGCGGAGTTGATTTAAAAGGCTTCGACCTGGTGGACCAAAGACAGCGTCTCTCAGCAGACGTGCTGGAGATAAACAGAGAGCCTGCACCCGGAACTATCGATTATCCTCTGCCCTACAGCGGGAAGAAGCTGAAATACTATCTGCAGCCCACGCCCCTGATTCAGAGCAACGACCCAGCTATCAGGGCGACGGTGAACGATATCGTGGAAAGCGGCGCAAGCGCTACCGATGCCGCCGCAGAGATTTCAGCCTGGGTCTATAACAACCTCGAAAAACAGTTCACTTTCAGCATCCCTTCGGCCGTGGAAGTGCTTAAGATACGCGCAGGAGACTGCAACGAACATACTGCGCTTTTCACGGCTCTGGCCCGCGCCGCGGGGATCCCCACCCGCATAGTTACGGGACTTGTTTACTACCGGGGTAGTTTCTACTATCATGCATGGGCGGACGTTTACCTGCGAAGATGGGTCTCCATCGACCCGCTTCTGAACCAGTTTCCCGCCGACGCAACGCACGTCAAGCTGGTAGAGGGCGGCCTGGACAAACAGGTGCAACTGGTAAAAGCCATAGGCGAACTTAAAATAGAGGCGCTGGACTATAGATGATCCGTTTAGAGGGGCTCTCAAAGGACTACGATAGGTTTCAGGCGGTGAAAGACCTCACGCTGAACGTGGACAGGGGAGAACTCTTCGGCTTCCTCGGCCCCAACGGCGCAGGTAAGACCACCACCATAAAGATGATAGCCGGTGTGCTGAAGCCCACCGAGGGGCGGATAATAATAGATGGGCATGATATAAGCAACGAGCCGGAGAAAGCGAAGAGCGTCCTGGGATTCATTCCGGACTCTCCCTTTTTATATCACAAGCTCACCGGCAGGGAATTCCTCAGATTCGTTTCAGGCCTTTACGGGGCGGACGGGGAGGACTGCAGCCGACGCATCGAAGAGTTGCTGGAACTCTTCGAGCTGACTTCCTGGGGCGACGAGCTGATAGAAAGCTATTCTCACGGCATGAAGCAGAAGCTGGTCATGTCCTCTGCTTTCATCCATAAGCCCGGAGTCATAGTGGTGGACGAACCGATGGTGGGGCTGGACCCCAAAAGCGCCCACCTGGTAAAGAATGTATTCAGGGAGCTTTGCGCCGCGGGCCTGACCATCTTTATGTCCACCCACACCATGGAGGTGGCGCAGGAGATGTGCGACCGCATCGCAATAATAAACGAGGGCAGGCTCATCGCCCTGGGAACAATGGAAGAGCTGAAGATGCAGGCATCCACAGGCGATGACCGGCTTGAGACCATTTTTTTAAAACTTACCGGCGGAGAAGAGATGAAGGAGATCATCCGGATACTGCAAATGTAGAGACCCTCAAAAAACTTCATCCAGGGTCCGTTATACCGATATAATTCGATAGGATTGATTCTGATTCCTGCCTTTTAAGGCGTTAGGGTATATAGTCTGAAATATTTAACGAGGCATAGTCATTTAAACTTTTCCCGTTATAGCGGAGGCGAGATGGCAAATTCAAACAGGCTCGGGATTTTCATGAAAGGGTTTGTATTGTTTTTATTGTGTCTGCCGCTTGTGTTTTCGTTTCACGCGGAGGCCGGGGAAGATGGTGTGAGAGTCTCGATAACGAAAGTTATTGATGGCAACACGCTACTCACCTCTGATGGAATGGAGCTCAGGCTCATAGACATAAGTTTGCCCAAGGGAAAAAATGCTGGTGAAGCATTGGTGAAGCATCTGCAAAAGAGGGCGCTTGGCAGGAGGGTGTCCCTGCAGAGAGATTACAGGGAGCGGGATGAGGATGGGGCGCTGCTGGTTTATATTTTCGTGGACGGTGAATTGCTCAACGCCGAGATACTGGCCAGGGGGCTGGCGACCATGAAGCACAGCACGTTGAACACCAGGCATCAGATCGAGCTGTTCAAGAGCCAGGCCGCGGCTTACAAGGCAGGATACGGAATCTGGGTGGGCAGGGCGTCTGAAAGGGCCAAAAAGGCGGGAAAGATTACATCCTCTTCTGCGAAGGGAACGACCTCTCTCAAGCGACCGGTGAAATTTGAAAGGGTGGAAAAAGACATACTCATTACGCCCGAACAGATAAACAATGAAGCCGTGGAGATGGCTGAAAAAGGCGATCTGAAGGGCGCCGCTGTCAGGTGGGAGGAAGCGGCGAAGCTCATGCCGGAGCTTTTTGAAGCCAGCTACAACCTGGCCCGGGCCAAAATAGAGCTGGGTTTATACGATGATGCGCAGAAACTCGCTGAGGAACTCATAAAAGAAAAACCGGAAGAAGCCGGATTGTACACCCTGCTGGGGATGGCTCTCCTGGGGCAGGGCAAGCCCGATGAAGCGATAAATATGCACAAGAAAGCGCTGTCTCTCGCTCCCGATTTATACGAAGCCAGATTGAACATCGCCCGAACTTATGAGACCGTGGGCGATCTCCAGAGGGCGCTCTATGAGTATGAGAAGATCAAGAAGAGCGTATCCGACGACCCCTACCTCTACCTCAGTATAGGCGCCCTGTACCGGTCGTTGGGCAACGAAGAGAAAGCAGTGGAAAATTTTAACAAGAGCCTCGAAGTGAGCACCGATGAGGCCGTATCCTCCGCCGTGCAGGCGAAATTGGAGGCGTTTGAGGCTGAGAAGGGCCTATCCCGGGATGCTTTGAGCGAAAAGCTTGCCCCTGGGATCGTTCAGGTTCAGGCGGTAAAGATAGTCCCGCATCCCCAGTTCCCTCAAACTCGCACCATCCGTCAAACGAACACCGGAGCGGGTTTCATAGTAGGCGGCAGGGGAGAGGTGATCACCAGTGCGAAGCTAATTTCTGAGGCCGCTGAGATAACGGTCAAGTTTTACGACCCGGTGAGCGGAACCCTGGGACAGACGGCGTATCCCGCTGAAGTGGCGGTTGCGGGGCGAATACCCTCAGTGAATGAGGTGCCCTTCCTGGATTTTACACTGCTTAAGATGACTTCGCCGCCCCGGGGACTTCAGGCCCTTGAATTCGGCGATTCCTCGAGCGTAAGTATTGATGATGTGGTCTATACTATGGGTTATCCTGGCGGGAAAGGACACAAGCTCTTGAAAGGCACGGTGACCGAGGTAAGGGATATGCCTGGAAGCGAGCAGCAGAGGATTACGCTTCTGAAGCGTTACCCTGCCATTAAAGCCTCGCCTGTCAAAAGCGTGAAACTATTGGTGAACGACCTTAGCATAGACGAGCAATTGTCGGGAGCGCCAATGGTGAACAATCGGGGGCAGGTAATAGGTGTAAACGTAGTAGAACTCCAGGGTTACGAGGGAGAGAGCGTCGCCCTGGACATCGATTCCGTCCGCAGGGCGTTGCAGCGGTAAGATATTAAAGAATTCGGGACCTCTTCTCAGATGTTGTAAACGTAGTTGTGTTCCGGAGCGGAGACTTTTTCGACCTCTTTGCTTTCGCTGCACAGGTCGGCCAGAGTGATGGAGTCCAGAGTTTCCACGATGCTTTTGGCCAGTTTACGCCACAGCAACA
>CAYVLI010000229.1:0-4984 GCA_964452105.1 uncultured Nitrospinota bacterium | reverse complement strand
GGCAGGGGTGATTCCTACGTTCCCGGCAGGGGAGGTTATGATCCGGACAAACCTTTCCAGGGCAACGACTTGACTCACAGCCGGGCCAGGTATGAGATGAACAAGAGGCTCATCTCCATGCACCCTGAAATAGCCCTTGGCAGCCCCACCAATCGCTGGCTGAAAGAGGCTATCAGGGCCGGCAGGAGGGCAAGGGATGCAGCCGCGGAGATTAGGGTCCCTGTCTTACTGCTTCAGGCGGGAGAGGATAGCGTAGTGAGGCTTGAAGCGCAGGATGAGTTCTGCCAGGAAGCAGAAAATTGTATCGAGCGCAGGCTGATGGGATCGCGTCACGAAATCCTCATGGAGAAGGATACGATAAGAGACCAAGCCATCAAATATATTCTCGACTTCCTGAACAGGGACGTTGGCGTCCGGCGATAGCCTTGACCAAAGCCAGAGTTTCCTGCGTGTTTATCGGTTGAACGATTCAGGGCGATGTCAATTCCTCGAACCTCTTATCCACGTCCCGTTGTATCTCGGCTATCTGTTGCGGAGAGAGGTGTGCGAACCGGCCCTGCGGTTCGAGGTATTCTTCCATGGGTTTCCTGTGGCGGGGAAGGCGGGAGATGGTTCGCATGCCGTTCTCATATTCGTAGAGCACCCATGCCCCCGTCTCGAAGGCCAGTCTGGACAATTTAACTGATAATGAAGCGTCAAACTCCCATCCCGTGGGACAGGGTGTAAGGACGTGCACGAAAGCGGGCCCTTTTATGTCCCGGGCCTTCTGTATTTTTTTCACCAGGTCTCCGGGGAAGCAGGGCAGGGCGGTGGCCACGTAGATGCCGTGCGCTTCCATTATCTTATCGATATCTTTCTTGTGAACCGGCTTGCCGCCGGGTGTTGTTTTTGTTTTAGCCATGTAGGAAGTGGTGCTGCTGCGCTGCACGCCGGTATTCATGTATGCTTCGTTGTCGTAACAGACGATGGTCAAGTCGTGTCCTCTCTCTATTGCTCCCGATAGCGGCTGCAAGCCGATATCCGCCATGGCTCCATCACCGCCGAGCACAAGAATTTTAGTGTTTTTTCCTTTTTGTCTGAAGGCGGCCTCGACGCCGCTGGCCGTGGAGGCTGCGTTGGTGAAGCAGAAGTGGGCTATGGGCATGTTCCATCCCACCAGCGGGAATCTGTTGCTCACCGCCTGCATGCATCCCGTCGCGATGACGCAGACCGCATCCTCGCCCATGGCGTCCGCCATGTGGCGCATGGCCAGAAGCGGCGCACAGCCCTGGCAGGCGGTGGTGCCGGGGGCGACATAGCTCTTGATGTCCTGAACATCCTCTCTCTTCAGTTCCTTGCCTTGGCAGATGGCCTGATAGTTTTCCCATCCGCTGGCTTCGATGGAGGAGTCGGGCATTTCCCGGAAGTGCCACTCCTCGAATTCTTCCTCTCTGTCCAGCGTCATGTCCACTATTTTAATTACGTCCTCGTAATAGAGGACTGTGGAGCCGACTATAACGCTGGAGATGGCCGCTTTCTTCCTGTAGAGCGCCGATCGCATCTCTGTATATGTGACTCCATGAGAACCGGCTGAGATGAAACGGTCCACGACCAGTATCTTTTTGTTTCCGCCGAGCGCCTGCCTGATTTCTTCATCCGGAAAAGGGCGAAGGATTCTTAGCTTGAGCATGCCCAGCTTTACGCTTCTGCTCCGGTAATCGTCGACGGCTTCTCTTATGACGCCGGCCATGCTGCCCGTGGCTACGATGACCAGGTCTGCGTCCTCAACGAGATAGGGTTCCACCAGGTCGTATTGTCGGCCGAACTTTTGGCCGAACTCCCTGAAGGTGTCTTTCAGAACCTGTTTGGCTCTGAGGAGGGCTTCATGCTGGGCATATTTAAACTGGGAGTAGAATTCGACGGTGCCTGTGCCCTGCATGATGGGATAATCAGGGTCCAGGAACGCGTGCTTTGGCCTGTAAGGGGGAAGAAACTTATCCACCGTTTCCTGTTCAGGGATTTCTGCGGGTTCGTAGGTGTGTGATAATCGATAACCCTCCAGGCACACGAAGCTGGGCAAGAGCACATCCGGATGTTCGCTGACCTTATAGGCCATTATGATGGAGTCCACGACTTCCTGTGCGTTTTCGGTATAGAAATGGATGAAGCTGGCGTCTCGTTCCGCCGCTATGTCCGAGAAATCGCATTCGAGTGTTTTGCCCAGGGCGCGGCTCGTGACCGCCACCACTATGGGAAGAGCCATTCCCGAGGACATCCAGAGCACCTCGTGCATGAAGGCCAGACCCAGGCCGCAACTGGCCGTGAAAGCCCGGCTGCCCGCTGCGGACGCACCCGAGACAACGCTCGCCGCCGAGTGCTCCCCCTCGACGTTGACGAACTCCGCATCCAGTTCCCCTTCTTCGATCATTTCGGCGAGGGCGCTTATGATATTCGTGTTGGGTGATATGGGGTATGCTGAGACGACCTGAACTCTCGACAGCTTCGCTCCGTAAGCAGCGCTCTCCGAACTCGATAAAAACATCTGGCCCATCCTGTTGACCTCGTTGATGATAGTTGTGCTGGATGAAGAGTCTTTGACATCCGATTAGATGTTTCGACACAGAATATATACAAAGGAAAGCCAAATCAATTCAAATCAAGGGTCTTGAAGACATGTCATCGACTCCCCATGCCGACTCATTTCCATCAGAAAAACCATTCGGCCGTCGCTCGATTACGTGTATAATGGTAAACTAAATTGTTCCGGCAGAACCGTTAAAGCCGAAAGATGGGAATTATAACAGGGAGGTGCAAGCAAAGAAGCGCCGGCAAGCAGTAACCGATTTTTAACCGGAGGCGACGTCTGTCGCGAATCAACATGAAATTGCCCGGTCATGCAGAGAAACTGTAACGGGTAAATTTTCAAGGGAGATGGTGTTATGAGCGGTGATGCGTACGAAAGGCTGGCGGAAAGGTTGGATGCGCTCCCCAATGGGTATCCGCGGACCGAGAGCGGGGTTGAGTTGAAAATACTCAGAAAGATTTTCACGGAGGAAGAGGCGGAGATAACCTGCAACTTGAAGCTGCTGCCGGAAGCACCGGAGCAGATAGCCGGGCGGCTGGGGCGCGACCCCGGGACAATGGGAGAGATACTCGAAAAAATGGTCGAACGAGGTGAAATAGCGGGAGTCGGCCCTGCAAGCGCTCGTAAATATGGAATGATTCCATTTATCATAGGCATCTATGAGTTTCAGTTGATGCGCATGGATGAGGAACTCGCCGAATTGATGGAGCAATATATCTCGCAGGGTTTTTTCGAGGTAATAGGCAACAATCGGCCCGCCTTCATGCACACCATACCCGTTGAAAAATCTATCGATGTTCATTTAGAGGTTCATCCCTATGAAAACGTGCGGCAGTTGATGGACAAGGCGAAGGTGTTCTGCACCCACGATTGCATCTGCCGCGCGGAACAGGAGCTTTTGGGAGACCGCTGCGATAAACCGCAGGGCAACTGCATCACGTTCTCCATGGACGAACATGCCTTTGACATCAATTACAGGGGGCGGATGGTCAACCGCGAGGAAGCAGAACAGATAATGAAGGAAGCAGCCGAGGCGGGCCTGGTGCACGCCACCATGAATATGACCGACGAAGTATATCATTTCTGCAATTGCTGCGCGTGCTGCTGCGGCCTGTTGAGGGGAGTCAGAGAGTTCAATGCGCCGGGTATGCTGGCGAAGTCGAATTTCTGGGCCTCGATAGACCCTGATACATGCACCGCCTGCGGCAACTGCGCCGATGAGCGCTGCCCCATGAACGCCATCTCGGATAAAGAGGACTATTACGAGGTAAACAGGGCGCGCTGCATAGGCTGCGGCGTCTGCGTGATAACCTGCCCCACGGAGTCCATATCAATGGTACGAAAGCCGGAGGAGCAGTGCATTCAGGCGCCCAAGAACATGGTTGCCTGGATGATAGACAGAAGCAAGGACACGGGGAAATCTCTCGCTCAGTTTTTATAGGCATTTTCCGGGTAGATGAGACTTTAGCCTTGCATTGATGACTAAAGTCCATGGCTGTCCCATTGCGGCTTGCGCTTGGATATGAATGCGCTGGCGCCCTCGGTGTGTTTGTCTCCGCGCATGAACATTGAGTAGATGGCCTCTGTTTCGATGAAGTGCCTCTCCTGCAACGTGCGCCCCACGCAACGGATGACCGTTTGCTTGTCTGTCCTGATGGACCCTTGCGGCAATTGGCATATGGATTTGGCCAGCTCCATGGCCCGCGGCATCAACTGGCTCTGAGGTACGACTTCATTGACCAGGCCTATGCGATAGGCCTCCTGAACGTCTATTCGCTTCCCGGTTATTATCAGTTCCATGGCGCGAGAATAACCGACCACCAATGGCAATCGGACGCACAGGCCATCCCCTGCAACAATGTTCCAGCGCCTTTCCAGCGCTCCGAACTCGGCATTTTCTGATGCTATCCGGATATCCGCCAGCAAGCATGACTCCAACCCGGCGGCGAATGCATAGCCGTTTACGGCGCAGATTATCGGCTTGAAGATGTCGTCTCGTTTGGTATATCCGCAGCAGCCCTCGATGTTGTGGGCTGTAGTTCTGAACTGGTCATAAGTGCCCATACTGGTGAGAGCGGCGGCATCGTTGAGATCCCAGCCCGCAGAGAAGGCTTTATCGCCCGCTCCGGTAAAGATGGCGACGAAGGCATCTTCATCGTCGCGGAAGGCCTTCCAGGCATCCTGTAGTTCGAGGTTGGTCGCCTGGTTGATGCAATTATGCACTTCGCGCCGATTGATGGTGATGGTCACAACGTGATCTTCCTTTTCGTACAGGATATTTTCGTATGCCAATGTGCACCTCCATGTTTGTGTCTTCTTTACGACTCATATTTTTGAAATGGCCCTATTTTGCATTATTTATCCGGCAAGGGCAAGGGTGCAGATACTGTAACATTTTGCAGGGAGTATTTTTACCCTGAA
>CAYVLI010000228.1:0-5001 GCA_964452105.1 uncultured Nitrospinota bacterium | reverse complement strand
GCGTAAGCCAGATGCGTCAGCAGACCCTGCACTTCTATGTTATCCATCTTCTTCAGCGCATCGAGAAAGGACACCAGTTGCTCGGGCTTGATGCCCAACCGGCCCATGCCGGTATCAACCTTTACGTGCACTCCGGCATTTCGCCCTGCGGCCTTCGCTCTCTGCGAGATAGCACCGGCTATCTCCGCCGAGAAAACCACCTGGACAAGGTCGTTCTCCACTACAGAATCCACCTGCTCGACGGTAATCCCCCCCAGCACCAAAATACCTGTGGTAATCCCGGCGTTGCGAAGCTCCACTCCCTCGGAGACCAGCACCACGCCCAACATTTCAACGCCTTCAGCGGCGAGGGTTTCAGCAACGGGTACCGCGCCGTGTCCGTAGGCATCGGCCTTGACCACCGCCAGAATCTTTACGCCTTCTGAGAGACTGGATCTTATCTGGTGTAAGTTATGAATCAATGCCTGCAAATCTATTTCAAGGTAAGCGGGATAATATTTAAGATTTGAATCGTTCATATCATCTATTCTCTCGAAGAAAAATTCTCAAACTTTGCATATTGCTTAAGAAAAGTCAACTTTACCGTGCCGATGGGGCCGTTCCTCTGTTTGCCGATAATAATCTCTGCCTGACCTTGCATATCTTCTTTACCATAAAGCTCTGGCCTGTAAATAAACGTTACCAAATCAGCATCCTGCTCTATAGCGCCCGACTCCCGGAGGTCGGATAGCTGGGGACGCCCGTCATGCCTCTGCTCCACGGCCCTGCTGAGCTGTGAGAGGGCCATCACCGGTACGTTGAGCTCTCTGGCCAGGCCTTTAAGGGAACGCGTGATTTCAGCGATCTCCTGTTGTCTGTTATCTGCATTGCTTCGCCCGCGCATCAACTGCAAATAATCGACCACTATAAGCGCCAGGCTTCGCTCCTTCTGCAGCCTGCGAGCCTTGGCTCGAATTTCCAGGGCGGATATGCCCGGGGTGTCGTCGATGAAGATAGGGGCTTCCGAGAGAGTCCCGGCGGCCCGGGTGAGTTTGGGCCAGTCAGTTTTATCCAGGTATCCCGAGCGGAGCCGAGAAGAATCCACCATCGCTTCTGAACATAGTAATCGCAGAGCAACCTGTTGGCGGGACATTTCAAGACTGAATACAGCTATGGGATATTTATTTTTTATCGCGGCATATTGAACAACGTTAAGGGCGAAGGCGGTTTTGCCCATGCTTGGGCGTCCTGCAACTATAACCAGATCTGAAGGCTGCAATCCCGAAGTCATCTCGTCGAACTCCTTGTAGCCAGTCGGTATCCCTGTAACCAGCTCCTTTCGTTCGAAGAGAAGTTCGATGGTCTTGAAACTCTCCTTGAGCAGCTGGTTCATCGGATAGAAGCTTTCCTTGATGCGGTTCTCGGCTATCTCGAAAATCTTCTGTTCCGCCAGATCGAGCAGTTCATCGACGTCCTGAGTGGCTTCGTATCCCTGGGATACTATTCCAGTGGCCACATTGATTAGCTTGCGCAGCACGGCTTTTTCACGCACTATTCTTGCATGATGGCGGGCGTTTGCGGCCGTGGGTACCATGTTCAGGAGGGTGGCGAGATAAGATGCCCCTCCTATCTCCTCGAGATGATTGTTCTTCTTGAGGCGCTCGGTGAGAGTGAGCAGGTCTATGGGTTCGTTTCTGTCGAACAGCTCCAGCATGGCAGCGTAAACTTTGCGGTGAGACTCTCTGTAGAAACAGCTCATATCGAGTATTTCGAGCGTCTTCAGTAATGCATCGTTCTCCAGAAGTATAGAACCCAGTACAAACTGTTCCGCCTCGACGTTTTGCGGTATCAGCTTATCGATGGAGACCTCACCGGGGGACAAGGGTTTCACCTCCTCTAACAAAAGGAATCGGATTTATTTCCTGAGTCATCAAGATAGTGAACAGGCACAATTGGAGAATTATCTCTACTCTTCCTTGACTACTTCCACCTTTAGCTCCACCGTGACTTCGGGGTGCAGCTTCACCGGCACCGTGAAGACGCCGATGCTCTTGATGGGGTGCTCCAGGTGTATCTTTTTGCGATCCAACTCTATGCCATTCTGTTTCAATTTGTCGGATATGTCGGCGTTGGTTATAGAACCGAAGAGCTTGTCGCCTTCCCCGGCCTTAACGGGGAAAGCGCATACCACGCCTTCGAGCTTCCCGGCCAGCTCAGCCGCTTCTCCGAGATGTTTCTCTTCTCTCTTGCGAATCAGGCTCTTGTCCTGCTCCAGGGCCTTGATGTTTTGAGGCGTTGCCGCCGCCGCCATCCCTCTGGGAATGAGATAATTCCTCCCGTAGCCATTGGATACGTCGAGCACCTGCCCCGCTTCACCGAGATCGGTGACGTCTTCCTTCAGGATCACTTTCATTTCATAGGCTCCATTGGAAAAAAGTCAATTTCATCGTCAGATACCGCTATCATAATCCAGGAATTAAATATCAAACGTCTTCCCGGGCTTTACGCAGTTTCCTGAAGTCCCCCCACAAATCGAACAATCCCACGCAGGCCAATAACAAGGACAGGAAAACATTGAAAAAAACGAAAACGTATATGGGAATCCTGAACAGTTGCGACAATTCCCATTTCTGAAAGAAAAAGCTCGTTATGGCCAGACCCTGAAGGAAATATATAAATAATATTACCACCATTACGTTCAGGCCGACCGTCCTGGTGTAGCTCAGAGGGATTATAGTCATCAGCCCTCCCAGTATAAAAAACCAGACGCAATATTCAGGCGCAGACCAGGTGGAAAGGGTGCGGGGGTTTAGAGAACCGAGTCCGGCGAAACCTCTGCTAATCTTTTTTGCTGCAAGATAATTCAGCAAGGCCCCCATAGCGGCCCCTGACAGTATCAATGCCGGGAAAGCTCTGGATAAAATTGCTTCAATTACTACCGTGAATTGTCCCATGCCCCTGAGCTGACGGGGGTCCATCCCTCCCTGGGAAGCCAATCGCCCCATATCCTCCCTCATTTGAGCGATGAGCCTGGAAGGCACCTCGGCGAGACTGTCCGCCTCGAGAGGGGGGTTTATGGCCAGGTATATCAGGGCAATCGAGCCCGAAACCATAGCGCATAATATGATTATTTTATTGAAAGAGACCTTATACCGCAACGCCTGAGCCATGATTATCGCTACCAGGCCGTATTCTATCAGGTAAGGTAGATTATAATCCCAATGGGAAAGGGGCACCACCAGAGCTGCGATCAAGCCGAAGGCCAACAGGCCTATTTTGAACCCGTTACCGAGGGTGATGAGGAGCAAGGGCGACTTCAGGAAAAAGTAGAACAGTATCCCCAGCGGAGGCAATATTGAAGCGGCTAATAATAGCAGCGAGGAAAGAACCGTGAGTACTGCTATTCCTGAAAAAGACCTGATGGCCGACTTTTTGTTCACCCTTTCTCTTCCCGGGACATGAAATATGCTATGCCTGCGGGGGGGCGCCCGGTAGATGCACATCCCGGCCCTTCGTGTGCTCGTTTATACGCCTCTGCGCTCAACAAATTTCCAGGCTTGCTTGTTAGGCCGAGCTAAGATGATGGAATTGCGCTGAATAACGGCTCCATCCTCCCCTGGCTGAATTCAAGCCGTGGCTGGATTACGGTTTTCTGCCCCGTGGAACTGTAGTTACTATAAAAAATGGACCGGCACGAGGAAAGGTTAGCTATCTCTCAATCGTGTAAGGCATGAGAGCAATGTTGCGGGCCCTCTTGATCGCCCTCGTCAATTGTCGCTGGTGCTTGGCACAGTTACCGGATATCCTGGCGGGTATTATCTTGCCCCTCTCTGTAACCAGCGCACGAAGCTGTTTCAGGTCTTTATAATCGATATGTTCCACTTTTTCTGCGCAGAACCTGCAAATTTTCCTGCGTTGAAACCTTCTTCTCTTCTTATACCTTCTCATCTGGCTCCCAGTCTCTGCGGCATCTGATTTAAAAAAGCTCACCGCTTAAAAATATAGTAAATTTCACAAATGGCCCCTCTCGGTCAGGCAGGCTTTTAAAACTTTTTCCAGTCCACCTTAGAAGGGTACGTCTCCCCCACCCGAATCTCGGGACGAGCTTTCTTCTTGCGATTCCAGACCCTTTCCCTTGGGGAGGAACCTTACGGTGTTTGCCACTACCTCGTGCTTGCTTCTGGTCTGGCCCTCTTCGCTCTCCCACGTCCGGTAGCTCAACCTGCCCTCAACCAGCACGCCGCTTCCCTTAGACAGATATTCGTTGCAATTTTCGGCCTGCTTTCCCCATACTGTGATGTCCACGAAACAGACGTCGTCCTTCCATTCGTCACCCTGGCGATACCTGTTATTTACGGCAAGTCGGAGGGTAGCCACTGCAGTTCCGTTGGGTATATATCTGAGCTCGGGGTCTCGCGTCAAATTCCCCATCAAGATTACCTTGTTGTACCCAACCATCAATTCTCCTCCTCTTGTAAGGCCGCTTCTTCATTCCCTTCGGCCTCACCTTTCGCCTCCCCTTCTACCTTCTCCATCTCTTCTACCTTCTCCACCTCTTCTGCCTTCGTCGTTTCTTCTACCTTCGCCACCTCTTCTACCTTCTCCGTTTTTTCAACGGTCTCTTCACGAGGAGCTTTTTCCTCTTCCACAAACTCCTCGGCCTCCATTTCGATTCTGATAGGTTCACCCTTCTTTATGGCGATGGTAATGTATTTTATCACTTCATCGAAATGGCCGTAATTCCGCTCCAGTTCCTTCACCAAATCCGGCTTGCTATCGAAATGCATCAGCACGTAATAACCATACCGCTCTTTATCGACCTTGTAGGCGAGGCGTTTTTTCCCCCAACGCTCCAGGTTGCTGACTTCGCTTCCTCCCCTCTTGATTATATCTTCGATCCGTTCGATGGTCTGATCTATCTGTTCCTGACTCAAGTCCGGTCTAAGAATGAACACGTTCTCATACAACATTCAGAAAACCTCCATCTGCTTTATCCGTGAACCCCCTGAAAGGAAGCGCCTC
>CAYVLI010000227.1:1998-5016 GCA_964452105.1 uncultured Nitrospinota bacterium | reverse complement strand
GGCAACCAACTGACCGTTACAGACGCACTGGGGAACGTCGCCGCCCGAACCTACGAACCGAGCTTCAACCGGGTGGCCTCTTCCACGGACCCGTTGGGCAACGTCTGGAGCCACCAGTACGACGCAAAGGGCAACCAAACGCAAAGTACCGACCCGCTCAATAACACCATCACCCGTGTTTACGATTCATCCGGCCAGATGACCTCATTTACAAACCGCACCGGCAACACCTTCACCTTCGCCTACGATTCGAACGGTAACCTGATTAGCGCCACCAACCCCCTGGGGAACCCGACGCAGTTCGGCTACGACGCCGGGTCGCGGCTGACCGGCGTCACCGACGCCAACAATAATACCACCACCTTCGCTTATGACGCCCTTGACCGCCTGGCCGGCACAACGGACGCTCTGGGCAACAGCAATGCCTTCGTTTTCAACGCCAACAAAAACCTGACAAGCTACACCGACCGCAATGGGAACACCACAACTATCACCTATGATGCGCTCGGCAGGCCCCTCACGGTCACCAACCCTCTCGGGAACAGCGACTCACGCACTTACGACGCCAATGGGAACATGCTGACTTACACCGACTTCCGGGGGAACAACTGGACGCAGACCTTCGATTCCCTGAACCGCCCGACCTCCAGAACCAACCCCACAGGCGGAGTCTGGCACTACGCTTACGATGCCGAAAACAATATCACCTCTCATACCGACGCCAGGAACCAGACAACCACCTTCACTTACGATGCAAGCGGTAGACTTACAGGACAGACCTTCGCGGATGCAACGACGGCCTCGTTCACATACGACGCCAACGGGGACATGCTTACTGCGCTGGACGCCAACAGCAGCTATACCTACATATACGATGCCCTCAACAGGCAGACGCAGTACACCGACAACCTGATCAACAAGACCGTGCAATACACCTATGATGCAGAAAACCATCTTGCATCAAAAACGGGGCCGGAAGGAGACTTGGTGACATACTCCTACGACACTGCGGGAAGGCGCAGCGGTGTGGTGACAACTGCCGGAACATCCACCTTTGCCAGAGACGCTGCAGGAAACCTTCTGTCTCAGTCCTTCCCCAACGGGGTCACCTCTACATATACCTGGGACGCCAGAAACCTTCTTTCATCTGTAACCCACAAGGGCCCGCAAGCGAACGTCCTCCAGAGCTTCGCCTACACAAGAGACAAAGAAGGCAGGATAACTCAGACGGTCAGAGATACGGGGGAAACACTCGCTTATACCTACGACTCCCTGGGAAGGGTTACACAGGAGACGGGAGACCTCGGCAGCGAACCATATACAGCTACGTCCATCTACGACGCCAACGGCAATCGAACTCGCTTCGGGGTTGTAGCCCAGACATTCACCTTCGGTGATACCTATACCTTCGATGCCGCCAACAGGCCCATCACAGACACCTTCGATACGGGTTCACAAACCTTCCTTTACGATGCCAACGGAAGCAGGACCGGTATAGATTTCGATGGAGACAACATTCCCGATGACATTTCCACTTACGACGCCCGCAACAGACTCATCACAGTGCAGCGTTTCTTTCAGCCGCCTAATCCCTATGTTTACGACATCTTCGATCGCCTGATATCATTCAACCACTGGAGCGGACTGAACCGCCTCCTTTACGGAAGCGAGGAACCCATAGCCGGATACGATGCAAACGGCAATCCACTCGTGCAGGTTGAACAGGTATGCTTCTTTTCGGCTACCGATTCCTCGGGACAGACGTTTCAATTTCACCCGGGCGGCAACATTTTTGCCACGCCTTTACCCTTTACGGGCCCTCCAATAACCCTGCTCACAAGCCCCAGCGGCCAGATAGCAGGCAACTTTGATTACCATCCTGATGGCACACAGCGCTACCCTTCAACGCTGCACTTCCCTCCCGCCGTCCTCGAGCCTTTTATGAACGGGACGGGCGGTATATACGACAGTTCGTCCTATCTGTCCTTCTGGAACGGTCAGAGTTACGACTCATACATCTCCCAACCCGTAAATCCCGGCGGCTTCTGGGGGAACAGCTCGGCGGCCGATGTAACTGAGTGGAACCGAAAGGATTTTGCACCAACCTTCGCAAGCACAGATGGCGGAGCAACATGGTCGGGATCAATAACCAAGAGACGCTCAGGTCCTGCGTCGGGAACACGAAGGGAAGTTGTTCCCCCGATATCTCCAGGCGGTGCGACGGAGGATAATCCAGGGTACTCATTCGTATCGATAGTTAACGGCAGCTCGCCGTCACAATCCATTACTATATCCTTCAAAAAAAGCGATGGCTCTACGGTCGCCAGCACTTCTTCTTCGGTAGCGGCTGGCGCGACCTGGATTCTGAGTTCGGCTTCGGGGCTCAGCCCTTCAGGAGCCACCGGAGCGGTGGACTTCGAGGGAACTGCTAACGTGAGTGACACCGGCGGCGACGCCTTTGTGTACTACCCGGCGGTGGCCTTTCCGGTCTCTTCGGGCACTGGTTCTCCTCTTGCTCTCAGCGGTTTCCCTATTACGCCGGTTTGTGCGACAGGGTGTTGAACCCTTCTAACATAGGAGTGGTAAAAAGTTCATCAATAGTAGAGGTCCAAAAATGAAAAAAGCGCATTTTATAGATTTCAGCTTTGCAGTTGTCTTGATAATTACGATTGCTACGGTTCTATCGCCTTCCATCACCCTGGCCAGGCTGGGGAGCAACCTGGGGGATTACGGGACGAACTTCTCACCCGCCGTCCTCAACGGGCAGATAACGGACGCCGGCGGGAACGCCGTGAGCGGCGCTCTGGTCTCCACCATCGCCGGCCATTCCACGGCTTCAGATACCAGCGGCAACTTTACACTCAGCCTGGATGCACCCGGCATATACACGGTTACGGCGACCAAAGATACAGGCTCGGCCACGGGGCAGGCCGAGATTTCCCCTGGCTCAACCACCACACTCAATCTTCAACTAAGCGGAGCCTGCATCGAGGGGGACGCCAACGGCGACAGCGCGGT
>CAYVLI010000227.1:0-1898 GCA_964452105.1 uncultured Nitrospinota bacterium | reverse complement strand
GACGGGGAGGGTTGGGGTGGGGTTTACTTATCCAAATAGTGATGTAACTAACCCCCCTGCGAGAGAATCAGGGAGGACATGCGCAAAAATTTAAGACGTTTCACGTAGCTACCGGAGGAGAAACCATCATGGCACTGAATCTGGACAGGTACCTCAAGACCGAGAAACAGAAATCGTTCGAGTACGACTTCTGTAAAGACGCGGAAATCTATGAGGTGTGGGAAGAGGTCGTAATCGGCGAGGAGTACGATTCCGCGCAGACATTCGAGATCAAAAAAGAAGACATGCTAACCTATGCCGAGGGCGTCCTCGACCCCAACCCCCTCTTCAACGATGAAGAGCTCGCCAAGAAATCGAGCTGGGGCCGACTGATGCCTCATCCCCTCTTCTGCGTGCTCATAGCTTTCTGGTGCATAGAAAAGGGGCGCTGCTCCTGGATCCGCAGCCCTGGCGCCATGAACCCGGGGCAGCGCATAGCCCTCTACGAACCGTTCGAGGTGGGGGAAGTCATCAGCGTCAAGCAGAAATCGCACGACAAATGGATAAAGCGCAACAAGCACTACGTCACCTACCAGCTCGACTACTACAACCAGAAAGGGACCCTCAAAGCTGCCTGGTGGCTGACACTCATACTGCCGCGCACCAGGGAAGAACTTGTCGAATTCGCAGCCATGGGGCTATAAAAAAAGGAGGGCGGAAAAATGACGGAGAAGCTTACTTTCGATAAAGTTTATCTGGGTTACGAGCTACCGGAGGTGGTCCGCACGGTGGACCAGGAAACTTTCAACATCAACGCAGCCGCTTCCCTCGACTATAACCCGGTGCACGTCAACCCCGAGTGGTGCAGGAAATCTGGCGTTTTCGGAACCGGGGCCACGGTGGCCCACGGCATGATAACCATGTCCTTCATGGCCACCATGCTCTCAGATTGGGCCTACTCCTCCGGCGGCTGGATAACAGAGATGGATACAAAGTTCGTCAAGCCGGTGACGGCGGGGAGCACGGTTACCGCAAGCGGCGTGGTAACAGAGCTTCATCCTCACGGCAAGGGCAAAAACTATGTGGTGGTGGACATGAAAGTCGTAAACCAGGAAGGCGCCACCATGGCCGTTGGAAAAGCCGGGGTTACCCTTCCCGATGAATGAGCAGACCAGCAGGCCGAACCCCCTTCTCATAAGGGAGATAGTGGGGAAAGCCCTGAAGGAAGACCTCGCCGCTGGCGATATTACCACCGATGCGCTGATACCGCCGGGCACGCGCGGTGAAGCCGCCATCAAAGCCAGAGAGAAGTTGGTGCTGGCCGGGATGGAAGTGGCCAGAGAGGTCTTCGGCGCGCTCGACCCGAAAGCATCTTTCCGGCCTCAGAGCGAGGACGGCGCAGACCTGCGAGAAGGGGAGATCATCGCCACGGCAACGGGCGAAGCAAGGGCCCTGCTCTCCGGAGAGAGAGTGGCCCTGAACTTCCTGCAGCGCCTCTCCGGCGTGGCCACGCTCACCAGGGAGTTCGTGGAGCGAGTCCGCGGCATCGGGGCCGTAATCGTGGACACCCGCAAGACCACTCCCAATCTCCGTGCTCTGGAGAAGTACGCGGTGCGGGTAGGGGGCGGCCGGAACCACAGGCAGGGCCTCTACGACATGTATCTGATAAAAGATAACCACATCTCCATCGCAGGAGGCGTGGGGGAAGCCGTGAGGAAGGCACGCGAGAGAGCATCCATAGCCACCAGGATAGAAGTGGAGGTAACCGACCTGGCGCAGGTGGGGGAAGCTCTTGAGGCGGGTACAGATATTATCATGTTGGACAACATGCCCATTAACGAAATGAAGGAGGCAGTGAGGCTCATCGAAGGTCGAGCCCTGGTAGAGGCTTCCGGGGGAATAAGCCTGGAAAACGTCCG
>CAYVLI010000226.1:1745-5047 GCA_964452105.1 uncultured Nitrospinota bacterium | reverse complement strand
GATATAACGGTCAATAGCCACTATTCCCTCCGAAGCCGCCTCCCCGATGGCGGGAAGATTGCTGGCGGGGATGACCGCTCCGTCGGCGGCGATGCGCATCTTCTTGCGTAAGCCCAGTTCGTAGACCTGCTTGGTTACAGTTATTCCGTCGGCCCCAGCATGGATGAGATAAAGGCCGTCTACATCCCGGGGTATCTTGGTTAAATAGGGCATCATGTCCTTGGTGCTGAGTGGGATATTTAAAGAGCCCACCAATTCGCCGCCTGCCTTGATTATTTCTCCGGAAACATCACGGAAAGTGTTCTGCCCCCAGGAATAGTCTGCGTAGGAGAAGAACCAGCGTTTTCCTACATTTTTCACTAACCATTTAGCTATGGCAATGCCCTGGATCTTGCTATTGCCGAAGGGACGGAAGGTGAACTTATTGCAGTTCTTCCCGGTGATGTCTGCCGAGAGGCAGATGCCAATCATATAGATTATTTTATGCTTTACCGCTGTAGGCATGCAGGCCAGGCAGACGGAGCTGGAGGTATAGCCCTGAATCACGTCCACTTTGTCCTGCAGGATGAGCTTTTCTGTCTTTCTAATGGCCTGAGTGGGGTTGGCTGCGGTGTCTTCGATGATCAGCTTCAGTGGACGCCCGTTTACGCCGCCGTCACGATTGATACGATCCACGGCGATGGTCGCACCCCAGATGCCAAATTGCCCGACTGCCGCATAGACACCCGTAACAGGGTCTGGGTGTCCAATGATGATGGGGGGCGCTGCCCCGAACGCCTTTCTGATGTTGAAGCCGGGGAAACTCATGAACGCCAGGGCACCGGTTGCAGTTAGTGAAAGGAAGCGACGCCTGTTCATTAATTTGCCTTCGAGGTGATTTAAGATATCAGCCATTTTCGTTCCTCCTTTCTAAGAACGTGTTTAAGGGAAAATATTAAACCTGAATAGGTCAGGTCGGTAAGATAAATGTTTCCTGCGTCGTCGATATCGACGTCATCCGGAAAACAGAAGGGCCAGCCGTCTCCCCTGGTGGCAACGGCAGTCACCTCATGGGTTTTGGCGTCGATTCTGTAAACGCCGGAGGTGATTTCCGTTACATCCTTACATCCCGGATGGTGCGGGTCCATTAAATTATCGTACTTGGAATGGCCTTTATAGGCGACGAAGATGTTGCCATGTTTGTCCGTATCAAGCCCTACCAGTTCTCCTTCACCGCTTGCTTCTTTGGATAGCACCCAGGCGATATGCGTGTAGGCGCCGTTCTCTTCCAACCGCACCAGCTCGCCGGTATGAAATAACGCTGCATATAAGTTGCCCTGGGAATCTATGCCGATGCCTTCCGGGGTGTCGGGTAATTGGGTATATTTCCAGGCCTTGAATTCTCCTGCGCCTGCAAAGCCATAGGATATCAGCAGGGTAATCGCGAGAAAAACAGTCAGCAGGCATATTCTGTCGACTCGAACCTTTCGCCAAAATCCATTGAAGTTATTGCTCGGTCTCCTTTTCATTTTGATATCCTATCAGTGGAAATGATACCTTGAACTTAATGTGATTCCTGGACTAACTTGTTCCCTCCCTCAATTTTCTGTTAAAAGTTCTTTCGGGTTAACCGAATATATATTATCTGCTTCACGTTACATTTTACCTTTGTACCTAATAAAATAATATTATACAAGCAAAAAATGAATACCTTTTGAAGTCTTTTGAGCCTTTGAGGTATATCGGTTTATGAGATGGGTGGAGGGTCTTTGCTTCAGCAAACAGTGGGAATAAAAGAAAATCTTCCGGGGATTGGGGCGTGAACCGAGGGGGCTAGCCGCTCAGAGCTCGCGGCGGCCCTCGAAGGAGCGGGCCAGGGTTATCTCGTCGGCAAACTCCAGATTGCCACCCACGGGCAGGCCGTGGGCGATGCGGGTCAGCCTGACCCCGAGGGGTTTTAGAACCTTGAGCAGGTACATGGCCGTTGCTTCGCCGGAGAGGGTGGGGTTTGTGGCTATGATTATCTCTTTGGCTCCCCCTTTTTTGACGCGCTCCACCAGGGGCTGGATCCTGAGCTGTTCGGGGCCGATTCCATCCAGCGGCGAGAGCGCGCCCATGAGCACGTGGTATCGGCCATTGAAACCTGCGGCCTTCTCTATGGAATAGATATCGCCGGGGTCTTCTACAACGCAGATGACCGCCTTATCCCTGGAGGGGTCCTGGCAGAGCTGACAGGGGTCTTGCTCGGTGATGTTGAAGCAGAGAGAGCAGTGGGTAACCTTTTCCTTGACTGCCAGGATTGCGCTGGAGAGCTTCTCCGCTTGTTTTTCAGGCGCTTTTAGTATGTGGTAAGCTATCCGCTGGGCGGAACGCTCGCCGATGCCAGGAAGCCTGTTCAACTGCTCGATGAGATCGGTAAGTGGCCTGGGTCGTTTAACCATTTCGCTATCGCTCGATAGAATCTATGCCGTCTTCTTCGGCTGTCTGCAAGACCTAAAAGAGACCGGGGATTTTGATCCCGCCAGTCACTTTGCCCATCTCCTCCTGCATCATCTCCTGCGCCTTGCGCAGGGCCTCGTTCACCGCCGCAAGGACGAGGTCTTCGAGCATCTCCACATCCTCAGGATTAACCACTTCCGCATCTATCTTGACCGAGACCACCTCGTTCTTGCCGTTGGCGATTACGGTCACCATGCCTCCCCCCGAAGTGGCCTCTACGGTCTTATGGGCAAGCTCTTCCTGTACCTGCAAGAGCTTTTCCTGGACTTTTTGCGCCTGCTTCATCAGGTTTCCCAGGTCGCGTGACATATTCTTTCTCCCTATAGCAATTAAGTAACCGAATCTGCTTTTACATCACCATCAAAGCGCTATCTGGCCTCCGTGCTTAACAGGCACACGGCTCATTGTAACCCGGCAACCGGCTCTCTTCCGACACCCTTCATCGCGAAACATATATTAAAAGGGCGTGCGCTCCTTTCCCCCATCCACTATGCGTCCTTCAAACAGGTCCAGCATGCGTCTGACCAGCGGCTCTTCTACAGGATTCCACGGCTTTGATGCATCTTTTCCCGCTTCTTCTTCCTCCTGCCCGGCTCCCGGGGCAGAATCCGTGTCTGCGAACCGCACCGCGGTCGGCTTCCCCAAAACCAGGCTCACCGCTTTCTTGAGCTCTTCGAGCTTTCCGGTCTGCTCGAGGAGCTTGGCGGTAAAGCCGAGCTCCTGGGGAAAAGCTATCTCCACAAAGCCCTCGCCGACCCTGGAAAGCCATCCCTGCGCCAGGTACTGCTCCAGGTGGTTCATCTTTTTCGCCTTCTCCAGAACTT
>CAYVLI010000226.1:0-1645 GCA_964452105.1 uncultured Nitrospinota bacterium | reverse complement strand
TCGGCCTGGCTCATCTTTATCAGGGCCATCTCCAGCGCCAGGTCCTGATAAGAGGATCTGACCATTTCGCTCTCCGCTTTGGCCAGCATGCTGAAAAGGAGTTGAAGCTTCTCCATGGACGCCCGGTCGGCCTGTTCGACCATAACCTCGCGCCGCTCCGGCGGGACTTCCGGAAGAGAAGCGGTATCTCCAGCGGCTTTCAGCACCACCAGGTCGCGCAGATAGTGCAGAAGCTGGCCGCAGAAGAGGCGGAAGTCCCGGCCGAGCGTTCTTATCCCTTCCATCTGCTCTATCAGTGTGGCTGCATCCCCTTTCAGCAGCGCATCCATACATGTGGACAGAACATCGTAGTCCACCATTCCCAGCACGCCCATGACGTCTTCTGCGGTCACCTCGCTTCCGCAGTAGGACACCAGTTGGTCCAGCAGGCTCTGCGCATCGCGCATGCTCCCTTTTGCGCTGCGGGCTATGACGGCGAGAACCTCCGGGGGCAGGCCCAGGGAATCCTTCCTGTCTATCTCGGCCAGATGCTCCCTGATTTCGGACTGGGGTATTACCTTGAAATCGAACCGCTGGCAACGGGATACTATCGTAGCCGGCACTTTTGAGATTTCCGTGGTGGCCATTATGAAGACGGCATGGGGAGGCGGCTCTTCGAGCGTCTTGAGAAGCGCGTTGAAGGCATGTATGGTGAGCATGTGCACTTCGTCTATGATGTAAACCTTGTAGCGGCCCCGCGAAGGCGCGTACCTGACGTTCTCCCTGAGGTTGCGAATCTCCTCTATGCCGCGGTTGGAGGCGCCGTCTATCTCTATGACGTCCATGGCGCCGCCTTCGTTCACCTCGGTGCATGAAGCGCATTCGTTGCAGGGGTTGGGAGTGGGGCCCCGCTCGCAGTTGAGGGCCTTGGCGAGGATGCGGGCGGTGGTGGTCTTGCCCACGCCGCGCGTCCCGGCGAAGAGATAGGCGTGGGCCACGCGGTCGTTCTCAATGGCGCTCTTGAGGGTGACGGTTACGTGTTCCTGCCCCACCACCTCGTCGAAGGTCTGGGGCCTCCACCTTCTTGCCGTTACCTGGAATGACATGACAGAGATTGTTTCCTCCACGTTACTAAATATTAATGCTTATCCGGTCAAATCTCCAGTTTGTTTCCGGGAGGAAAAACCCGAAATTTAAATCGCCGGATTTTCCCCGGATTTCGTGTTCTCGGAGCGAGGTCAGCAACAGAGCGAAAAAGGGTCTTCCAATTTAAATACCCGGCCCTAATGGTTTTCCCCATTTTTGTAAGGGCCGTGCACCCGGCATTGACTACCTCTCCCCAGGCGCTTGCCGCGTTCGAGACTCAAGCCAGGTGGACTCGCGGCACACGAGAGGTTTTGCTTACCGCTGCTTCCTTCCGGACCTGACGGGGTTCACAATCTCTCGTTGCGCGAGGCCCGGCTATCATCGCCTCTCCCGCGGGGCTGTCCCTGAAAAGAGGAGCCGCTGACGGGAATTCCGCCCCGCTATAGCGGATTGCGGGTTACAGGGCACCGCTAATTCCCCGCGTAGCACGGCCCGATTCAGGATGTATATTCGTGGCGGAGAGGGTGGGATTCGAACCCACGGGACAGTGTTTAGCCGTCCACACGCTCTCCAGGCGTGC
>CAYVLI010000225.1:0-5054 GCA_964452105.1 uncultured Nitrospinota bacterium | reverse complement strand
TGGATGCCGATGGTCTCCCTGTCCCGCTCGCCGGTAATACCCGAACGTCCCATGGCGGCGACTTTGCTTAAATCCCTGCCCAGAGAATCGGCTATCACTTCCGCCATGCGCAGCGCCGTGCCGCTGGGCGCATCGACCTTGTGCCTGTGATGCGCTTCTACTATTTCTATATCGAAGTCCCGGCCCAGAAGTGGAGCCACATCTTTAAGAATTTTCAGGACTACGTTAACCCCCAGGCTCATATTGGGGGCCATGAAGCAGGGCACGGAGGCGGACAGTTTAGCTATCTCCGCCCTCTCATCCTCGGTGAAACCGGTGGTTCCTATGACCATTGCCTTGCCATGGCGTGCGGCCATCCTGAGATGCTCGATGGTGGGTCCCGGAAGCGAGAACTCGATGAGCAGATCAGCCCCCTCGATCATGGCGGATAAATCCGACGTTATCTTCACGCCCAGGGAGCCGCAGCCACCGACCTCGCCGGCATCCTTCCCCAGAGCGGTGTGCCCGCCGTGTTCCAGCGCTCCTGCCAGGTGCAGCTCATCATCACCGTTTATCATATCTACCAGACGGCGGCCCATCCGGCCCCCCGCTCCGGAGACTATGGCTTTAATCACGAACCGCTCTCCTCTGAATATGTGCCCCGATATTCTTGTCGCTGCTTATACCGAACAGGTTGGTCTGCGCATGCTGTACGCTGCTATTGAATCAACCCGTACTCTTTCATTACACCGATGAGACGCTCCTTGTTGGGAACAGACATCTCGCACATGGGCAAACGCAGTTCACCGCTTATCTTCCCCATGAGTCCCAGAGCCGTCTTGACAGGAATGGGATTGGTCTCGTAAAACATGGCTTCGGTGAGGGGCCGCAGCTTATAGTGGATACCCATGGCCCCGTCCAGGTTTCCAGCGAAAAACTCGTCCACCAGGGAGGCCGTATCGCCGGGCGCCACGTTGGCCACCACGGATATGACTCCCTTCCCGCCTATGGACATCAGGGGAAGGGTTATGGCGTCATCCCCTGAAAGCACGCAGAAATCCCCCCCGGAGAGGCCGATTACGTGGCTCATCTGCTCCAGGGAGCCGGAAGCCTCCTTGATGCCGACGATGTTGTCTATCCTGGCAAGGCGGGCTACGGTTTCCGGCAGCATATTCACTCCCGTGCGGCTGGGTACATTGTAGAGAATTATGGGAATATCCACCTTGGAGGCCACTTCCGCGAAGTGCCGGTAGAGCCCCTCCTGAGTGGGCTTATTGTAATAGGGAGTGATCATGAGCGCCCCGTCGGCCCCGGCCTTTTTGGCGTGCCGGGTGAGTCGCAGGGCCTCTTCCGTCGAGTTCGAACCTGTGCCCGCTATGACCGGCACTCGCCTGCTCGCGGTCTCTATCACCACCTCGGTAACCAGTTCGTGCTCTTCGAAGGTCATGGTGGCCGATTCGCCAGTGCTCCCACAGGGGACTATGCCGTGCGTCCCGTTATCAACTTGAAACTCCACCAGTTCTCGCAACCCCACCTCGTCTATGAGGCCGTTTCTGAAAGGTGTTACGATAGCTACTATCGATCCCTGAAACATCGCCATTCACCTCTCTGCATGATACATCATTCATTCTGCCCGATTCACGACGTCACCCTCTATAAGGGTGCACCGGATAATCTTAACCCTGTCGCTACATGAATCGTTAACCCTCTTCCATATCAAGATAATTCCGATATCTTTTCGCCCCTTATGAGGTCTTTGTAACGCTCCCTGCGTCTTATAACATAATATTCATTCCCCTTTACCAGAACCTCCGCCGCGCGGGGCCTGGTATTGTAATTGGAAGACATGGTGAACCCATAAGCGCCCGCACTCATGACCGCCAGCAGCGAACCGGGCTCAATCACGGGCATCTCCCTGTCTCTGGCGAAGAAGTCTCCACTCTCACAAACTGGCCCCACCACATCGACCACCACCGTATCTCTATCCTCCGGGACATGCTGAACCGGTCTTATATCATGGTATGCATCATAAAGGCTGGGGCGTATCAAGTCGTTCATGGCCGCATCTACGATGTAGAAATTTTTAACCGGGCTCTGCTTCGTGTACAGCAGCCTGGTGAGCATTACCCCGGCGTTCCCCACGATGCTTCGTCCCGGTTCCATGACCAGACTGCAATCCATTCCTTCCAGCATTCCCTGCAGCCCTGCCATCAACCGCTCCGGCGTCAAGGCCCGCTCCTTTTGGTATCTTATGCCGGGCCCGCCGCCTATGTCCAGGTATTTGATGCCGATGCCCTCGGCTTCAAGCTTATGAAGCAGGTCCAGGAGCTTCTCCACGGACTCCCTGTACGGGCCTATCCTGGTTATCTGGGAGCCGATGTGCTGGTGCAGCCCCACCACCTCGAGATTGCTCATTCCGGCGGCTTTCTTATAATAATGGAGGGCCCTTTCAATGGGCACCCCGAACTTGTACTTCTTCAATCCGGTGGAGATGTGTGGGTGGGTCCTTGGATTGACGTCCGGGTTAACACGCATGGCGATAGGCGCCTTTACCCTCAGGTTCCCGGCCAGCGCATTTATGCATTCGAGCTCCTGCCCGGACTCCACGTTGAACATGAGTATGCCCTCTTCGAGGGCGTATTTTATCTCCTCGGGCGATTTACCCGGCCCGTCGAAGATAATCTTTTCGGCCTCTATGCCTGCTTGCCTGGCCCTGTAAAGCTCCCCCCCCGAGATCACTTCAGCCCCGCAGCCCAGCTTCTTCAGGAGACTCAGAATGGCGACGTTTGAGTTGGCCTTGACCGCGTAGCAGAGCAAAAAAGAGACCTTATTGAAGGCCTTTACATATTGGTTTACGGCATCGCTTACGTAAGCGTGGCTGTACACGAAAAGAGGAGTACCTTCCTTCTGAGCTATCTGCGAAAGGGGAACACCCTCGCAGAACAGCTCACCGGCCCGATAACAAAAAATTTCAGAATTCTCCATTCCGATGAGTCCCGCCCTCGTCGAAGTCTCTCAGGTAAGTAAGTTTTAGATTATAACAGTGCAAAAGTTTCGGTACCGCGATTTTAGAGTAAATCCGGTTTATCGTCAACATTATTACTCTGCTGAGATATTCCGGGAAACCTCATTCGGATTCCCCGGTGATCCCCCGGTTTAACAGGGGATCGAGGAAATACGAAAAACAGGCTCTATCAGCGCTCTCACATAAAAGATAACCCGAAGGCGAGCATTGAATTAATTATTTTTAGTTATAAATATTACTAAAGAGGTGAGGTAAGGAATAAACCATTAACATAAATCATAAAATTTACCCCTTTGTCGAGGGAGGATAACCAAATGGAAAACTATGCACATCCGGAAGTGCTGGTTACAACGGATTGGTTGGCTGAGCACATGGAAGATAAAGACATGAGGTTAGTGGAAGTGGACGTGGACACATCCATGTACGAGAAGGGGCATTTGCCCGGCGCTATAGCCTTCGACTGGACGACCCAGCTCTGCGATCAGGTGCGCCGTGACATAATAGACAAGGAACAATTCGAGGACCTGATGTCTCACAGCGGCATCGGCAACGACACCGCAGTGGCGCTCTACGGAGATAACAACAACTGGTTCGCCGCCTATTGCTTCTGGCTCATGAAGATGTACGGCCACGAAGATGTTTTCCTGATGAACGGCGGCCGCAAGAAATGGGAAATGGAAAAACGGCCCATGACCACCGAAAATAGCGAGGTAATCCAATCAGTATATAAGGTAAGGAAGTTCGACGACAGCATCCGCGCCGACCGCGAGATAATCTTCCACGCCCTCAAGAAGAACAACCGCTTACTGGTGGATGTGCGCTCCAGGGAGGAATTTACGGGCGAAGTCATAGCCCCTCCCGGAATGACGGAAACGGCCCAGCGGGGCGGCCACATCCCCGGCGCCATCAATGTCCCATGGTCGATGGCGGTAAACGAAGACGGCACCTTCAAATCACGGGATGATCTCACTGACCTTTATGAGACCACCTACGGGATGAACCACAGGAAAGAAGCTATCGCATACTGCCGCATAGGGGAGCGCTCCTCGCATACCTGGTTCGTACTCAAATACCTGATGGGTTATCCCAGGGTTCGCAACTACGACGGCTCATGGACGGAATGGGGGAACCTGATTAGCGCGCCGATAGAGAAATAGAGGCCGCTTGCATAGATGAGAGGGCGCCTTTAACGGATTGAAGGCGCCCTTCTCCTATTTCTACTTGTCTAAAGCAGTCGATTAATGCCGTGGCACCGGGTCGGAGATGAAAAACTTTTGAAGAATACTGTTGAGAACTCCATAAAATATAGATTTTGACTCATGCGCTACCCTGTGCTAAAGGTAGAATATTATGGGGCGAAAACCTAATTCCTTAAATTGTCGCTTCCATCAGCCGGGGCGCCATACTGTTTAAAGGCAGGAGCTGACGGGATGCGTTCGCGCAATCTGCATTCATGGGACCTCACGCCAAGGGAGGCCATGGCTCTCCAGAAAGAGTTGCGGCCAAAAATCGTGCTGGCTAACCACCTGCAGAACCCGCGCTTCATTGCTGCGGCGGACATCTCCTACTCCAAACAATCCAGGCGTTCCTACAGCGGCGTGGCTGTTTTCACATATCCGGACCTCCAGCTGGTCGAGGAGCGTACAGCCTGGGATGATACTAAATTCCCCTATGTGCCCGGCCTCCTCACCTTCCGGGAAGGACCCGTCGCGCTGGAAGCCTTCCGCAAGGTGCGGCATGTCGTGGACGTTGTGCTTTTCGATGGCCAGGGCGTGGCACATCCCAGGGGTTTCGGCCTGGCCAGCCATCTGGGGCTTATAATCAACAAGCCCTCCATAGGCTGTGCGAAATCACGGTTATATGGCCGCTGTTCCGAACCGGGCAAGAGAAGGGGGAGCCGTTCTCCCATACTGGACGAAGATGGCGGCGTGATAGGGGTCGTACTCCGAACGAGAGACCGCGTCAGCCCCGTCTACGTTTCTCAGGGTTATAAGGTATCGCTCGACAGGGCGGTGGAGGTGGTCCTCTCCTGCTGCAAGAGATACAGGAT
>CAYVLI010000224.1:2197-5101 GCA_964452105.1 uncultured Nitrospinota bacterium | reverse complement strand
AACTCCTCCTTGGGCGTGTTTGCCAGGCCGCGCTGAACCACTTTTGCCACCTGGGCTGTGCTCATCCCTATCCATTTGGAAGTTTTGAGCGCCCATTTGGGGTCGTTGTCCACGGCGACTATTTTGCCATCGTCTTCCCATGGAGTCGGGCCGCCCACCAAATAGGGGCCCGATATGCCCGTGGCTCCCAGCCCCGTGCCCACCACTATCATATTCAGGGCGCGCATGGCGAAAATCAGGTCCGCCAGAGTCGTCTCCTGACCTCCCAGCGGATAGTAGGCCTGGGCAATAGCCGCACCAACAGTCCAGCGCAGGCAGCTATGATGAACCATGTATCGCATCCTGTCTATCAGCGCCTTCAAGCGGCTGGTCATCCCCAGTATATAAACGGGGGTGCCGAAGATTATGCCGTCGGCATCTTCAATCTTCTCGAAAATCTCCTGCGCATCATCCTTTATGGTGCAGCCGTGAAGGGCGTGTCCGGGATGGCGCTTCTTCGATTCGGAATAGAAGCCGAGCTTCTCGTCCCTCGCGGCCTTCTTGTACTTCCCCACGCAGGCATCGCAGTGCACGCAAAACTTGATCTCTTTATCATAGAGATTAACAATCTCCGTCTCCACGTTACCTTCGTCCTGGGCCGCCTGAAGCGCGGCTTCAAGCATGGCCACCGTGTTCCGCCTTCCCCTGCGGTGTGAACCGTTTATCCCCAAGATTTTGACGCTCATGTACTCCTCCCGGTCTGCCATTCATCTGATTCAATTCGAGCAACCCTGACGGGAAAACTCCTCTACCAATTTTGCCTTGAGTATTTTACCATACGTATTTTTAGGCAGTTCGTCAATAAATTTTACCGCCTTCGGACACTTGTATCCGGCCAGATATTTTCGACAGTGGCCTATGACTTCATTCTCCGTCATCTGTTCCCCGTCTTTCAGCACAAGCACCGCGGTAACCATCTCACCCCACTTGTGGTGAGGCAATCCTATAACCGCAGCTTCATGCACTTTGATGTGTTCGTATAAAGTGTTTTCCACCTCAACGGCGTACACGTTCTCACCGCCGCTAATTATCATGTCTTTGACCCGGCCGACCAGGTAGAGGTAGCCCTCGTCATCGTAGCGGCCCAGGTCTCCCGTGCGCAACCAGCCGCCCCTTACAGTGTCAGCGGTGGCCTCGGGGTTCTTGTAATATTCCCTGATGCAGAGCGGCGACTGGCAGACTACCTCGCCGATCTCTCCCCGGGGCAGGTCGTTCATCTCGCCGTCCACGACCCTCACCTTCTGACCGAAAATGGGGGTGCCCACGCAGGCTGTCTTCCTCTTCTGGTCCTCGTGCCTCAAAGTCGAGATGACCCCGGCCTCCGTCGAGCCATAGCCAATTCTGAATTCCACTCCGGGATACCTGTCCATGATCCGGCGAACGAGTTCAGGCGGAACCGGCGCCGTTCCGGTGGACCAGGATTTCATGGAGCTGAGGTCATAAGCCTCCATGTCCTGCTCCATGAGCACTATGAACATGGAGGGGACGAACATGGCGTGGGTGACCTTCTCGCGCTGAATGAGCTCCAGAACTTCTACCGGCTCGAACGCATTCATGATTACCACTCGTCCACCCGTCCACAGCGTGGGTAGTACCGTACATTCGAACCCGGCCAGGTGGAACATGGGGGGAAGCCCCAGGTACGTGCTTTGGGGTGACATATTATAGAACATCCCGCTTGCAGCGCCGTTCCAGAGTACGTTGTGCTGAGAGCGAAGTGCGCCTTTGGGGAATCCTGTTGTCCCGGAGGTATAGAGCACACTGCATCCATCCTCTGCAGCCAACGTTACTGATACATTTCCCTGAGCGCCTTCTTCGAATAGTTCCTGGTATGGAGTCGAGCCGGGAATGCCCTCCCCCCCCGCGCAGATAACCTCGCGAACCGTATTGAGGTGGTCTCTAATGCCCCCTATCACCTCGCAGAACTCGGGCCCGATTATCAATATTTCCGGCCCGGCGTTATTTATTATGTATTCAAACTCACGTCCAGTTAATCGGAAGTTCAGGGGCACAACTATGCCTCCGATCCTGATTATAGCCATGAACGCTTCTATGAGTTCCACGCTATTGTAAAAAAGAATGCTGACCCTGTCCCCCTTCTTGACCCCCCTCTTCAGCAGGCTTCCGGCGACAGCGTTTATATTGTGAGAAAGTTGTGAATAGGTTACCCTCCGGTTACCGTGCACCAGCGCTTCGTTGCGGGGATAAGCCCTCGCTGCGCTATCAAACAAGCTGTTTACATCTACGTAGTCAACCTGATTACCCACGATGCATCTCCCTCCCCCGTACTGCTACCAATTTACCACAGCATTTCAAACGGTTATTGACCAATCATCCCCTTCCCGTTAAGGAATGGTGGGAAAGATACCACAAGCCATCATGCGTCGCAACCGGATTATAAAATCGCTCCCTGCAGATCCCGACAGATATTGTAAGACTTCCCCGCGCAAACTACTTTCATCAATACCCGTATGGTTGGAATGTGTTTTATTATTTGAATAAAAAATAAAATAGCCCTGAAGAGAACTTTGTGTGAGCGGTACTATTATAAAAATGAAATTATGACTGAATAATAATATCGTTTTAATATGTCTTAATTAGCAAGAAAATGTTGATAACGTTCGTTTTAGTAAATTAATCTTAACTATGATAAAGAAAAAACCCGGCCCTGTTAATAAAATACATAAAAGAATGGTTGATTAATGAATATAAATGTTTTATGCTGTTTCCTTGAAAATCATACCGGTAGATTTGCCGCATAGTGTTCAAGAGGGAAACAGGGGGGGCACCAAATGGCGAGGACCGTCGATTTTGAAACACATCTGAAAGAGAGAAAAAACGAGAGCAGATGGTACGGACCCGAAG
>CAYVLI010000224.1:0-2097 GCA_964452105.1 uncultured Nitrospinota bacterium | reverse complement strand
TTTGAAACACATCTGAAAGAGAGAAAAAACGAGAGCAGATGGTACGGACCCGAAGGACTGTTAGCGCTGGAAGACGAAGCGAGCATAAGATGGGCTGTAGTAATTCCCGAGGCGTCGGCAAGACCGCCTAACAAATGGGTTCACGAACAGATAAAGAACTATCCGAGGCTCATAGGATGTGCATGTATAAACCCCAGCCTCGGAAGTGAAGCGCTGGAGGAATTCGAAACGGCCATTAATGAATGGAAGATGGCCTGCATAAAGCTTACCCCCACCGTCCACGGCTACAACATCGACAGCTCCCTGGTTTACCCTGTAATGGACAAGGCCGTAGAACTGGGCGTCCCCGTTATAATCCACTCCGGCTCACATGGATGCGAACCCCTTCGCATAAAGGAGCTTGCGGAAACATACCAGAGCGTACCCATTATAATGGAACACATGGGGTATCCATACCATGTGGATCAGGCGGTGACAGCCGCCAAAAAGTGTGATAACATATTCTTGGGGACGGCAATCGTTAATTCGGAGCCTGAAATAATAAAATCCGCCGCCACCGAGATCGGTTCGGAAAGGATAATCTTCGGTTCCAGCGCGCCGGGTTTCTTTCCTATCTATGCAGTCCTCAGCTTGAAGAGGGTCGATTTCTCATCGCATGAGCTCGACCTCATAATGGGGGAAAACCTGGCCAGGACCATGAACATAGAGTTGAAAGAAAGAATCGAGCATGCCAACACCAATTCGAGTGGGAGTGATAGCTGATACTCACGGATTTTTAAACTCAGAGATATTCTCAATCTTTAAAGATATCCACCACATACTTCACGCCGGAGACATAGGGACCGAAGAGGTGCTGGATGAGCTGAGAGTCATAGCGCCGGTGACGGCGGTGCAGGGCAACGGCGATTATTTTCAGGGATGGGAGAAATACAACCAGTTCGAAATCCTCAGTTTTAACGGCAAAACCCTTCTTCTTACCCATGAAGCGGATTCTCCACCACACCTGACGGAACCCATGAGAGAGGTTATTGCCGCCAAGCGTCCCCATGCGGTCGTTTACGGTCACACGCACTTCCCTTCCATATCGGAAGATGACGGCGTGCTCTACTTCAATCCCGGACGCGCCGGGCGGGACAGCTACTCGGGCAAACCATCGGTAGGGATACTCACCATAGGAAAGACGCTGAAAGCGGAGATAATACCTCTCGACGAGAGCAAGTTCCTTTGATCAAGACTTAACTGCTTTCACGTGCACCACAGGCCATCTGAAACTGATGTCTCCCCGGAGATCTTCGATGGCGAAAAAAAGCTTGATCTCGGCGGAGGCGTCAATGAAGATGCTTCTTAATTCTTCGACTTTATCCTTCGGCGTCCCGGCCATGGCCACCCACCTGGAAAAATTAAGCTTTACCCGCCGGGAATAATCTACACCGGTAACCTCGAGCGCTGCGTCCCGCATCATATCCTGCCATTGCCCGGGTGAGTAGTTCCGGTTGTGTGAAGGGTCCCTCAGCGATTCCGTCCTGTTAAACCACTCCCTTATATTAGGCCCGTCGTCAGGGGAAGAAGTGTCCGCGATTATTAACGTACCCTGCTTTTTCAGTATCCTGCGTGCCTCTTTTAAAAACGCAGGCACATCCGAAAAGTGATGCGCGGACAGTCTGCACGTAACCCCCTGGAACGACCCGGAGGCGAAAGGCAGTGACTCGGACCGACCCTTCACCCACATAAGGCCGGATATTCCACGGTCATGGGCTATCTGTCGAGCTTGAGAAAGCATTGCCGCGGTGATGTCCAGACCGGTAACGCGGCAGCCCGCATCAGCAAAAGCGAAGGCGGTGAAACCTGTGCCGGTGGCCACGTCCAGGACGTCGGCGCCTTTTGTAAGCGCAGCGAATTCAACGAGGGAAGATAGAGCTCTGGCGTCACTGTGGGTCGAGCTGGCAGCATAATGTGTGGCCTGGCGCGTGTACTGGCCGACCACAGAGGAGCCCGCCCATCTATTTTTGTCGCTTTTTTCTTTCATGGCTCGATTAATATAACCTAGCTAGATTCAACCTCGAAGTGCAACGAATGAGGAAGCAACTTCGAGTGGAG
>CAYVLI010000223.1:0-5110 GCA_964452105.1 uncultured Nitrospinota bacterium | reverse complement strand
AGTGGCTACGCCTTTGAGGGGTTACCAGCAGGGGCCGCGGGAGGACTGGCCGCCGTCTATGACCACCGTCTCGCCGGTCATGAATTCCGAGGCGGGCGAGGCTAGGAAGACGGTCAGGGGGCCTATATCTTCGGGTTTCGCTATGCGCCTGAGAGGAGTCCCCTTGATCTTGGCGGCCCTGCTCTTTTCGTTCTCCAGGGCGTCGGCGATCATATCCGTGTCCACATAGCCGGGGGCGATGGCGTTCACCCGGATGTTGTACTGCGCCCACTCCAGGGCCATGGCCTTGGTGAGCATTATGAGTGCGCCCTTGGTGCTGCAGTAGGCTGAGGTGAACCTGGAGCCTATGATGCCGAACACCGAGCTCATGTTGATGATGTTCCCGCTACGCTGCTCTATCATGTATCTGGCGACGGTCTTGCCGCAGATGAACGAGCCGGTGAGGTTGCAGTCCACGATGGCCTTCCACTCTTCCACCGGCAGGTCCATGATGTACTTGGTGCTTCCCATGCCTGCGTTGTTGATAAGGATGTCGATTCTGCCGAACTCGCGGTGGGCTGTGTCGGCCATGTTTGTTACGCTGTTCACGTCGGTGACGTCGGTGCGCACCACCAGCGCTTTCCTGCCCGCTTTTTCGACCAGTTGTGCGGTCTCGGCCAGGCCCTTCTCGTTTCTGGCTGCGAGCGCCAGGTGGCATCCGGCCTGGGCCAGGGCCAGGGAAACCCCTCTGCCTATGCCCTTGCTGGCACCGGTGACCACGGCCACCCTGTCTTCCAGCTTGAATAAATCCAGAATCTTGTCTCCGTAATTCTCTTCTATCATCTTCTCTCCCTGATACCTGTCATTTGTTAGTTGTCGGGTGCGGAGACCCGACAGCACGCTAAATCCAGTAGAGGCGTATTGCAATACGCCCCTACATCACCGGTCAAGCCGGGGAATGACACAGAGGGCCTTGTCATGCCGGAGCCTATTGCTGTTGCTGCTTTTTCCACTGAATGCACTCGATGGGTTTGAACTGGCGTATGGTCTTGTAGCAGTGATTACAATATAGGCAGTGCAGTATTTCGTGCCACCTGTTTTCCCTGATTTTGCGGGGTATCTGCGAGTCGCACAGAAGCCCCCTCCCCATTGCCACAAGCTCGGCCTTTTCTTCCTGCACGATGGATTCGGCGAGCTCCGGCCTGCAGATTTTCCCCACGGTTATGATGGGTATGTTTATCTCTTTCTTCAGCTCGGCGGCTATGTAAACGTTGCAAGCGTCCGGCATGGTGGCGTCGGGCAGGCCTCTCGAAGCGCTGTAGCCGTTGGGGCCGTCTTCAGGCCGGCTGCCGGCGGAGACGTCCAGGAAGTCGAAGCCGAGCTCGTCTATCATGCCGGCGATCTGGCGGGTGTGCAGCAATGTGTTGCCGCCCTTGACGAAATCTTCGCCGTTTATCCTTATACCGATGGGGTATTCCGGCCCCAGCGCTTCCCTGGTGCGCTGGTATATTTCCCGGACGATACGGAACCTGCCTTTTAGGTTGCGCCCGTATTCGTCTTGCCGTTTGTTTCCTGACAGGGAGATGAAAGAAGCGAGGGTATAGGAATGCGCTGCGTGGAACTCCATCATGTCGAAGCCCGCCTCCCTGGCCCTCTTCGCACCGGCTACGAATCCTTTGGTGATATTTTCTATCTCTTCCCGCGGCAGGTCGGCGGGCATCTCGTAATAGCCCGATTTGGATATGCGAAGCCAGTGGACTATTTGCAGACCTATCTTGCTTCCCGTCTGGTGTACCGTATCCACCAGCTTTCGCAGACCTGGTACGTAGTCATCGTTGTGGATTCTCAGCAGGTAGGGCCCCTTGCGGGATATCACCCCTGCGGCTTCCACTATAATGAGCCCCGCTCCGCCACCGGCCCGTTCGACGTAGTAATCTATCTGCTTGTCGGTTACGTAGCCGTCTTCGGTGGCGTAGTTAGTCAGCATGGGCGCAAAGACCACCCTGTTGGGGAGCTCCACTCTACCTACGTTCAGGGGCGTGAACAACTGCATTTATCACCTCCATGCAAGAGAAGTCGGTTTCGCATAAGATAAATATCGGCCTTTTACAGGCGGGTATGCATTCGCAGCGGATTACCGAATACACGGCATGATTTATAAATATCTGAAAAGCCTTTTAATTGCAACTCAGGTCTCTATTCCCAATTCCCTTAGCTTTTCCGGAGCGGGATTTCCTGTCTTCTCGCTCCAGCCCCTTGCCTGGTAGTAATCGTTGATATACTTCTGGATGTCCTCCGGCCCGAGGTTCCTCCGGCGATTGTAATCCATCATGTTAATCTCTTTTCCTTCGCCGGCCTTTAGCGGTGTGAAGAACTTGTCCGGAAGCTGGTCGTCTTTGCTGGAGAAACCCTGCCCGGCATTAACGTGGCGGTAAATATTCCAGATTCTCTCGCCGTCCCTGATGAAAGTTTGCGGGTCCTTCTCTATGCCGGTGGCCAAGGTGTAGAGCTGTGCTATAGCATTGATGTTGTACACCTGAAAGACCGGCTGGCGCGCGCAAATTCCCAGCGAGCTGGCCAGGGCGTACCAGTCTTCCGTATGGCGGAGCATACGGCCCATGTTGAGAGAGTCCGGGCCGTCCACCACTTTTGCTGCCTGCTCTTCCGTGGCCCCGATGCCTTTGAGGAAACGGACGAAGCTGTCCGCACCCTTTCCGGGAAGGAAGGCCGGGGAATTCCCCTGGATGGCGTAAGAGCCTCTGGGGCTGACGATTTGGGCGAAGACGAAGCCGCTCAGATGTGGCCTGGGCTCAACCATGACGTTCAGATTCCTTATCTGCACTGCCAGTTTCTCCGCCTCCGGCCCCAGTTTTTCGTAAACGGCGGGATATCCTTCCGCCAGGAGGTCGCCTATGCCCTCGCGGTTGTATATCTTATCCGATAGCGCAGCATAGGTCTCATAGTTGTAGTCGAGGTCGAGGCCGTCCGTGTCGCTCTTTGTGAGCAGGCCGTTCTTGTAAAGCTCGATGGCGTAGTCCATCATGGCGTTAAGCATCATGTCGTCAATGCCTTCCTTGTTGGCCTTGAGGAAGTGCCTCAACGACTGCTCGTAGTCCTTTGCGCCCCACTGTACACCTACTATCCCTGAATGCAGGCCGTAGGAGAGGCTGAACTCCTTCTTTACACCGTCTTCTTCGATTTCCACCACCGCCTTGTCCGCCACGGGACAGGAGGCGCAGGCGGCCGGGCACTTGAAGTATTTGAGATATTCCTGGGGGCCGAATTTCTCCACCTCTTCTTCAGGGCATAGCTCCGCCCAGTTTTTGATGATCATGGTGGTCTTTTTCCACATGGGCCAGCCGATGTAGATGCCCAGCTTTATCCAGTCGTCCCGGTAGGGCAGGCTGACCAGCGCCTTTCTCACTTCGGCGGCCAACTTGTTGAACTCAGCCGGTCGGGCTACTGCCACCCCTCCGGTGCCCCTGGCCGTGACAGCCTTGAGATTCTTTGACCCCATGACCGCGCCGAGACCGCCCCTGCCCAGGGTTCCCAGGTTATCCACGAAAGCCAAAGCATATCTTATGAGCTTCTCTGCAGAGGGACCGATGGCCACCACACTGGTGGCTGTTCCCAATTCATCCCAAAGCTTATAGGTGGAGTTATAGACGTCCTGGCCCCAGATGCTCTCGGCGCTGCATATTTCCGCTTTGTCGTCAACAATCTTCAAATAGACGGGTTTTTCGGCCTTGCCCCTTATGACTATATAATCGTAGCCCGCCGATTTTAGCCGGTGTCCGAAGGAGCCTCCGGCGAAGCCCGTACCGATGACGTTGTTTGCGGGCATCTTGCAGGTGCCCATTATCTTGGGCGCTCCGGGTGCGGCCGTCCCGTTAAGGGCGCCTGTACTAAGAATAATGGGGTTGTCAGGGGAGAAAGGGTCTAAGCCTTCCGGCATGAGGTCCAGGGCCAGCTTGTTGTTGATGCCCATGCCTCCGATATATTTTTCCGCCATATCCATGTCCAGAGGCTCCGAGCTTACCGTGCCGCTGGTGAGATCGACGTTAAGAGCTTTTCCGGCGTATCCTTTGATGTCCATGGTCTCTCCTCGTCTCTTCATTCCATGTAAAGCTTATGTTTTCGGCAGGTATCCGATTACAACGCTTGCGGCTTATTCTGAGCAGAGTCTATTTGGGGACCAGCGCTCCATACGGGCAGGCTTTCGCGCATAGGTTGCAGTTTGGTATGCACACTTCGGTGAAGTGTATGGAAAAAGCCCTGCTGGCGCTGTATTCGTTCTCCACACTCAGGTATGCTCTGGCCGGATTATAGTTGCTCTGGTAGGTGATGGAACAGGTGAGCTGGCAGACCTGGCAGCCGGTGCACTTATCCGGATGCACCGAGAGTACCTTTTCCTTCTCCTGCTGTTTAGCTTCAATAATCTTGGTCATTCCCCCCCTTTTTTGTACATATTAGAAATGATCGCAGAGTTGAATTCAATTTTTTATTTTGCTCTCCTTGATCTGCTCCATGAATATCATTATCTGAGACATGACCTGCCCTTCGTTAAAATGCCTGGGGTCCGCCGGGCTTCCTTCAAATACCAGGGAAGGTATTCCGAGCTCGTCTCTGGCCACCTCCTTCTCCGCCAACTGGCCGTAAGAAACGCCTTTACAGGCCCGGACCGCATGCCACATCACGCCGTCGGCCTTCGATTCCCTCGCTAGGCGGGTGAGTGTTTCTATCTGTGCCTTCAATCTGGAGCGCGGATGCCTGGCTATGGTTTCTCTTGCTATGAGAAAAAGACACTCATCGAGGCTGGCAGGCTCCCTGTAGACCCGGAACCACTCCGGCGTCTGAGCTCTGCTTCCACTGAACTTCTCCTCTGCACCCCATATTTCCAGATACGGCGAGGCAACGAAGGTGGCCCCCTGGGCTTCGATATATTTGAATGCCCCGAGGGTGTACCATCCCGGTTGAGCGTTCCAGACCAGGCGGTACTTTTCATCGACTATGCCGGTGATCCCTTTTTCTATGCGCTCGTGAAGCTCTTCGATAAGAACCTCCAGCACGTCACCGGCCGCTTTCTGGCAGGGAAGAGATACGATCAGGTTTTCGAAGGTGAACAGGTTTC